>NZ_JBHXFA010000022.1:4336-59775 GCF_042724175.1 Streptomyces sp. NPDC127084 | reverse complement strand
TTGCCGGCCCCCGCGCCCCCCCGCCGTGTTTCGGGGGGCGGGGGCCGGGCCGGAGTCCACCAGGCCAGGACGTGGTCGGTGGAGCCAGGCCATCTGCTGGTCGGTGAGGCCTTGGTGAGGCTCGCACCGCTGGCTTGACCGCACCGCAGCCCTGTCACCGGAGCAATGCGGCAAGAGCAGCCGCCGTCGCGGCGTCGGTGAGCGTCAGGACGGAGGCGAACACGGTCGCAGCCCGCAGAATCGCGGCCGGATACGAGGCCCCGTCCAGGCTGGCGAGCTTGCCCGCCCCGACAGCGACCAGGACGACCAGGACGAGGCCCACGGCGGCGGCGAACAGGATAGTGGCGAGACCGGACACGACGGATCCTGATGCGTTGCGCTTTCAGGCTGATACGTCGAAGACTCCGAAGACGGTGTTCAGCAGGGTTCGGGGGGGGCGAAGCAGAACACCGGCGAACAGGGGTGAACACTGGTCAAGGTACGGCGGGATCGTCTGGCAGCCGGCCCTCGAGTTTGGTTCCGGCTCGGTAATGTTGAACTCCCGGCGCAAAGCGCCGACGACCAGGGGCGACGGTGGTACCGACGGCGCCCGCCCCAGAGGCATCGCCCTCAGAGTTTGATGGCCCCTTCGTAGAGCACGAGAATTCCGATGGCGGCGATCACCACGGCCGTGACACCGACGGCATGCTGCTCCAACCACCGTCTGAGCCGGCTCAGGGGGGCAAGGGTCCGCTCACCGAAGAGAATGTGCAGCACCACGGGCAGGGCGACGGTCCCGGCGGCGCAAACGGTGAACACCGCGAAGGCCACCACGGCCTTCGTGGTCGAAGGCTCCGTCGATCCCACGGCGAGGCCAGTGGCGGCGGACAGAAGCAGAATCTTCGGATTGGCCAGCGACAGCAACAGTCCGAGCCGGAACGCCTTCGACGGGCTCGCATCGGCAAGAAGCCGCATCCATCCAGGTGTCGCCTTACCGTGTCTGGTCAGCCATTGTCGGAGCCCGAAGAGGACCAGGAGGGAACCGAGCACCACCCTGGCCCAGGCGACCCATACGGGTCCCTCGGCCGGGCGCTCGACGACGGAGGCCAGCGCGGCACAGGCGACCGCGGGCACGACGATCCCGATGACCCACCCGGCCAGGAATGCACCGCCGGTGGCGCGAGGGCGGGGGGTGAACTGCATGAAGAGAGCGGGGATGAGGGTGAACGGCGACAAGGCGATCACCATCGCGAAGACCACGACCTCACCGATCGCCACAGGTACCGCCTTCCTGCCGCCTTCGTCGTACGTGCGCGCACGAACAGCCACCTCGTCTCGTCCGTGTCCGCCGGTGCCCGCCGTAGGGGCCCGGGCACCGGGCGGTCTCCCGAGAATGCCACACGGCATGACGGATTCCGCGGCATGGATCGACCTCGAACTTCCACCCCCGGCCCCGGCCGCGTGATCTGGCGGACCGCAGGACACGAGTACCCCCGGCCATCAATCCCGCCGACCACGTCGACACCGGACGACTGCCCGGTCCATGAACACCCGATTGCCCTCTCCATGGATCAACCGGTGCCAGACTCAACCACCATGAGCGACTGGTTCCTCCAGCAAGAACACTGCGTCCGATTCGAGTGGGCCCCACCGGGGCCCAGCAGATAGCGCAGGACGCCGCCCGCCTGGTGGTGGTCGACGTGCTCTCGTTCACGACGTCGGTGACCGTCGCCGTCGAAGCAGGGACCCAGGTCTTTCCCCATGCCTGGCGCGGCGAGACGGCGACGTTCGGGTTGGCGGCGAAATGGAAGTCCTCCGCTTGTCTGGCGTTGTCGGTTCAACCGGCGCTGTCGTCGCTTTTCAGAACGTTGCCGAGGTCGTACGCACGTGCGACTGGCCCTCTCGCCGTGCTTCGGCCTCGGCGAGTTCCTGCCGCAGTCGCTCGTAGTGGGTGCGGGCCATCTCCTGGCGCATGGGTGACCTGCCCTCGGCGTTGACGTGCTCCAGCAGTTGCTCCGCGCCCGCGAGGAACTGCCTGATTGCCTCGATCGGGCGCTGATGGCCGCAGGGGGCCTCGTTCCCGTTCTTGTCGAAGACCTCCGCGGCGTTGGCGTTGTTCACCCACACGCTGATTCCTTGATCGTGGAGGACCATATTGAAGGCCGACTCTTCGGGTTCGCCATCGGTGACGACCGTGAACTCTTCGCCCGGGCGCAGCCAGTGATCGGTGCCCCAGGGCTCCAGCCACAGGCAGAGCATGTCCGTGGTGGCGTTGTCGACGCTGGTCTTCGGCATGGCAGAACCGTAGCCAAGCCTCGGCGGTCCTCGCCGGGGCGGTCGTACGGTTCCGGATCAATGATCGTCGAGGCCGTGCTCGCGGGGTCGGCGTTGGAGGCCGAGGATCTTTCCGTACACAGCGTCGAACCTCTGTTCCAGTTCGTGGTTCCAGGTCGACGCCGCCGGCCGCGGAGAATTGGAAGAGCGCGGTCCAACCGCACCCCATGCTGGGCCCTCGGCTATGTTCTTCCGGGCTCGCACCAGGGGCGCCCATGCGTATCCGAGGGGGACAGGTGACAGGCGAGCGGCTTGACGCGGAATGGGTCCGGTCCTGGTGGATGCAGGCCGATGCGGCGCTGGCGGAGCTGACGCAGGCATTCCTCCCGACGCACGGTTTCCCGCCCGGCCGCAACGAGGTGATACTCGCAACCAACGACAGCCACCAGGCGACGGACGCACTCGTGGACCTGACGCCGATTCCCTCCGACCTGACCACGCTCTACTGGGTGATCGGCGAGGCTTCCCTGCCCGACGTCGACAGCGGGTACTTCATCCACTCACTCACAACGGCGATGGAACATTTCCGCGAGTACGGCCCCGCTCCGGTTGACGGCGAATCGATCGCACTGGTCTTCGCCAGCGACGGCGGGGGCCATCTGTTCGCCATCGGAGACAGCGGACAAGTCTGGAAGTCCACCACAGCTTCCTGGTATGACGACCATGAGGTTGCCGCGGCCAGCTTGCAGGAGTTCCTCGAGCAGCTCGGCCGACGAATCGCTGACCAGCTCTGATCACCGACCCGTGGCTGCGGACCCTGCACCACTACGGCCTGCACGTCAGCGAGTCCGAGATCCTGAGCAATCCGGATGACCGCGGGGACGAAGCCCTGGCCGAGCTCGGCATGCTTGATGAACTCGAGAGGATCGATCCACCTGCCTTCGACGGCTACCACGGTTTCATCTCGGCCGAGTTCCTTGACCGCTGGCTCTGGTAGTTGCCCACGGCCGCCGCGATCCCCGAGCGATCACTCACCGTGCCAAGCGCGTCGAACAGGTCGCGAGTACGCGACGCCGCGGCATGCGAGCCCACCAGGCCCATTCTTCAAACCTCGCCAACTCCACCCCCATCAGGCGCGGGCGGCTCCCGCTCGGTGGGGCGTTCGGGCGGCGGTCAGGAGGGGTCCTTCACGGCGAGCACGTCGACCAGGCGGATGTCGGGTGCGGCGGCGAGCAGTTCCTTGCCTACCGTGCCGAGGGCGGCGGGGATCCGCCCGTTCAGGTGCTCCTGACGGCCGGCCTCGTCCTCGAAGGCGTCAAAGATCCCGAAGGTGCTGCCGTCGACCTGGAACGCGTACCAGACGCGGGTGGCGGTCTCCTCGGCCACGATCTCGCGTCCGCCCTCCAGGAATGCCGCGAGTTCGGTCTCCTTGCCCGGCTTGGCCTGGAGCAGGGCCAGTACACCCAGTTTGAGCGTCATGTCGTCGTCCTTCGTTCTGTCCGGGCCGTCTCGTCCGGAGGTCGTCGTTCCAGATGGGCGGGTGCGGTGCGATCGTTCCCGCATCGCCCGCTGACGAAGTTACGGGGTCTGCGATCCGACCTGAAGCGGCGGAAACGACGCCTCTGATACCGTTTCCGACATGCAGATCGTTGTCGCCGTCGTCGATGGAATCTTCGACTCCGGACTCTGCGCCATACTTGATGTGTTCGGAGCCGCAAACACGCTGATCGGACAGCGGGAGACGGGCCCCGTCCCGTTCATCGTGACCACCGTAGGCGTCGGCCCTCAGGTCCGCACTGGCAACGGGCTGGTCCTGGCCACCGAGCCTGTCGCCAGGCTCACCCGTCGGCCGGACCTGCTGCTGCTGCCCGCGATCGGGCTCCGCAGTCCCGATCGGATCGTCGAGGCGGTGCGGTCGGACGACAACGCCTGGGTACCAGCGCTCGCGCGCCAGGTGCACACGACCGGGACCGAACTCGCAGCCGCGTGCACCGGCACCTTCTTCCTGGCGGAGTCCGGGGTCCTGGACGACCGACGCGCCACCACCAGTTGGTGGGCCGGGCCCGCCTTCCGCGCTCGCTACCCGAAGGTCCGGCTGGACGACTCCCGAACCCTCGTCCACGACGGTGCCTTCACCACCGCCGGTGCCGCCTTCGCACACATCGATCTCGCGTTGGCCGTGGTGCACCGCCACAGTCCCGCCCTGGCCGACCTGGTTGCCCGCTACCTCCTGATCGGGGACCGCCCCTCCCAGGCCGCGTTCGCGGCCCCGACCCTGCTGGCGCAGGCCGACCCCGTGGTAGCCGCGTTCGAACGCTGGGCGCGCACTCACATGGCCGACCCGCCCCCGCTCAGCGCGGCCGCTCGAGCCCTTGGCATCAGCGAACGGACGCTGCAGCGCACCACCCAGTCCGTGCTCGGCATGTCGCCGCTGAACTTCCTCCAGGAGATCCGCCTCGACGAGGCGACGTTCCTGCTGCGGACCACGACCCTGGGCACCGACGCCATCGCCGCCCGGGTCGGCTACCGCAACACCAGCACTCTGCGAACGCTGGTCCGCCGCCGCCGCGGCACCACCCTGCGGTCCCTGCGGCAAGGCGGTGGCGACCCGGAGTGAGTACAGCGGGACTGGGTTGGATTCGGCGAGAGCATGTTCGAAGTGGAGCTCGACGCCGTAGTCGACTGACGCCCGACTGTCCGGACCCACGAGGCCGTCAGCCCTGCGTCCAGCGCGGCGGCCGGTGCACTGGTGCTGCACGTCTGCCGATGCACGGCCCTGCTTCACAAAGCCGGTCTCGTCCACGATCAAGACGCCGCCTGCGGTGCCGAGGTGGTCCACGACGTGGGCGCGGATCTCGTCGCGGACCGTCTGGGCGTCCCGGCGGACGATTCGCAGCAACTGCTACATGGGCCCGGGACGGGCGTGTCCTGCTTGTTCGGCGAACCGTCAGCAGTTCTTGCGCTCGATGCCGGAGAGCAGTCCGAGCAGGTACGCGCGGGCGGTGGCCCGCGGTTCCACTCGCCCGAACTGTCCCGCGGTCCGGCCCATGACCTGGTCGAACATCGCCCGCCAACGGGCAGGGGCTACGCTATGACCCGTGGCCACCGCACGTTCTTCAGGAGTCCACACCACCCCCGATGATCACACGGTGGCCGCTCCCGCTCCTGGCCGGGTCCAGGGCAGTGCCGACTACTTGCTGCTGCCCGACGGCCCCTGATCGACAAGATGAGCGCGTGGACAGCGAACCTCTGCAGATCCCGCTTGACCAGCTCCGGCACGCCTTCGAGCTGGCACTGCGGCACATCGAAGCGTCAGCCGGCCACACAGTGGCACTCGAGCACGACTACTTCTGGTCTGTCCCGGGCGACGAACTCTACGACGTCCCCAACGAACCGAGAACCATCACGATCGGCCAGCTCTCCGAATCGTGGCGGCACCTTGAAGACCTACTTGCCGACCCGGACCGGGCCGTGGGCCACCACCTGGTCTGGCTTGCCGATGTCCTCCACGCGATCGGACAGGATGCCGCCCGGTAGCCACAACGCGAGCCCAACGTGCCATCCCTGATCTTGCGTGGGTATCCCCGGCTTCAGTCGGGGAGGGAAACGCATCCTCGGACCGGAGGCGCGAAGCGCCGAAGTTCACTGCGCCTTCGTGGTGACGGTCAGAGAGGCCGTTTCTGGCTCTCGATGTACTGACGGATCATTGTCAGCGGCGCTCCGCCGCAGGAGCCGGCGAAGTAGGACCGGGACCAGAAGACCGAGCCCATGCCGATGCGGTTGACGCGGCCGGTGTACTCCGCCCGCAGGTATCGGGAGCTGACGCCCTTGAGCGAGTTGACCAGCTTTGACAGGGCGACCTTCGGCGGGTAATGCACCAGGAGGTGCACGTGGTCGGTCTCGCCGTTGAACTCGCGCAACTCCACTTCGAAGTTGCCGCACACCTCCCGCATGATCTCTTCGCAACGCTTGAGCATGGTGTCATCGAAGATTCCGCGCCGGTACTTCGTGACGAACACCAAATGTGCATGCAGGTTGTAGGCAACGTGACGGCCGGTGCGAATATCGGGATTTGGCTCCCAGCGCGGTGACATACTCCAAGCGTAGTATGATCAGCGGACTCGGCCGAAGGGGGGGCTGGATGATCCGTGCGTACAAGTTCCTCATGCGGCCCACGGTCCGCCAGGCTCAGGCTCTCGGCGAGATGCTGGCCGATCACTGCTCGCTCTACAACGGCGCGTTGCAGGAGCGCCGGGACGCCTATCAGCACGCCTCGAAGACGAGCGTCAGGTACGGGCAGCAGTCCGCGCAGCTCAAGGAGATCAGAGCGTTCGACCCAGAGCACCAGGGTCGCTGGTCCTTCTCCTCGCAGCAGGCGACCTTGCGCCGTCTGGACAGGGCATTCCAGGCGTTCTTCCGCCGGATCGAGTCCGGTGAGGCACCCGGCTACCCGCGTTTTCGCGGGGTGAACTGGTTCGACACAGTGGACTTCCCCAAGGACGGCGACGGCTGCCGGTGGGACAGCACGCCGCACGACCCGGTGACCCGCGTCCGGTTCCAGGGCGTAGGTCACGTCAAGGTCAACCAGCACCGTGCGGTGGTCGGCAAGGTCAAGACCGTCTCCGTCAAGCGCGAGGGCCGAAAGTGGTTCGTCGTGCTGACCGCAGAGCAGGAACAGCCCAAGCCGCTGCCTACGACTGGCAGCGTGGTCGGTATCGACCTGGGCATAGCGAACTTCCTCGCGGATTCGGGCGGTGGCTTCGTGGAGAACCCGCGCTACGGCCGCAGGACCGCCGCAAAGCTCGAAGCAGCACAGCAAGCCCTGTCCCGGTTCCCGCGCCGCAAGGCCAACCGCACCAACAACCACCAGCGCGCCGTGGAGAAGGTCACCCAGCTCCACGGCAAGGTCCGCCGCCAGCGTCTCGACCACGCGCACAAGACCGCGCTCGACCTGGTCCGCGAATACGACTTCATCGCGCACGAAGACCTCAAGATCCGCAACATGAGCAAGGCTCCCACGCCGAATCCGGATCCCGGGACGCCGGGCAGCTTCCTGCCCAATGGGGCCGCCGCGAAGGCTGGGCTGAACCGCTCGATCGCCGATGCCGGTTGGGGGGTGTTCCTCGCGATCCTGAACGCAAAGGCTGAAAGCGCCGGGCGGGAAGTGATAGCCGTGGACCCCCGCAACACCTCCCGGCAGTGCCCCGAATGCGGCCACACTGCCAAGGAGAACCGGCCCACACAGGAAAATTTCCACTGTCAGGCGTGCGGCTACCACGCGCACGCGGACACGGTGGGCGCACTCAACGTTCTACGGGCCGGGCTGGTCCGTCGCAACGCCAACCCGGCATAGCGAGAAGCCCCCTCGTTCACGAAGGGGAGGAGTCACGGAATTACGAAGTCGCACTGGAGTACCAAGCGTGCCGGAGGCCGGCCCAGTCGAGGTCATCCAGCCCAGCCGGCACGTCTTAGCTCTATTCCTTGATCACGAGGAGAGCCTCGCATGTCCCACTGACGATCAAGCCGGACCACGGCTCGTACAGGTGAATGTCATAGGCGCACGCTACGACGTGAACCCCAGGTCCAAGGCACCGCACGCGAGCCAGCCCACCTGGGCCGTACCTCCCCCTACCACCACCACGACTCCGAACGCTGCCGTTCCGCACCCCACGGCCGGGCCGACCGGCCGCCGTCCTGGGCAGCACCCGGCTCGACACCGCGCGTCTCCTCACCGAGCCTCACCCCTCGGCATCCCTGTCCCCCGCCCTCCAGGTCAGCAACGCGACAGCCTCATTCCACGCGGCGCTCAGATCGGAGCCCGAAGGGCCCCCTGCCGGGGGCCCTTCGGGCGTATCTCCTCCAAAGCCCAATCAGGTGGCGCACTTGCGGCCAGTGATGACTTCGACTTCGTAGAGGCCACCTTCGGGTGCCGACTCGGTTCTGACCACACGGATCTGCCCGCGGGCATCGCAATACTTGCCGGTGCCTCCGGTGATGGCGATGACATAGGGGGTCTGAGGATTGCGTGTGGCGTGCTGCCAGGTGAGCTCGCCGTCTTCGAGGACGTAGGCCCCGTAGCATGTCTCGGTCCGCGGGGTGGAGTCAGCCCCGACGCAGTTGGTCGTGACGAAGCCGACGTTCTGGCCGTTCAGGTCCAGCAGGTCAGCGGTCACATTGGGGAACTGTCCCTGGGAATTGGTTGTGGTGAGGGTGAATCTCTTCACTCGGTCCCAGTTCTGGTCGGTGTTCGCGTGGGCCACCGGTGCGCTGAGCACGGCGGGGAGAACGACCAGAGCGCACAGAGGCAGCGCGAGTGAGGCTTTCATGGGTTCCTCTTTCTGCGGGGTGGGAGCTGGCTTCCCTAGCTGATCTAACGCTGGGTCAGGCCGGATTTCCTGTAATGCACGACCGCACGGGTGTACGCACGACGCTCAAGGCCCAGGCGGGAGCGTGCGAGCGACCCGGCCAGTGGGACGATCACCGGTCGGCGGGGATTCACCGAGGCGGAGCGGTCGGCCAGGCCCGCCTCCGCCCGCCAGGGGCGGACCCATTTGTGGGCGGTCGGTGGGGAGACTCCCGTCTCCGCCGCTGCATGCGCGACCGGTCGCCCGGAGAGGACGCGTTCAACCAGGATCCGCCTGCCGTGAACGGTCGGACGGGCATTGCGGTGGGACATGAAGGCTTCCGTACGGCACACGGAGGCCTTCGTCATGATTGAGCCCCCCCCAGCGTTGACAACGCTCGTGATCATTACTCCTGGACCTGCTGCCAAAGTCCACGGAACCTGTCTCGCCGAAGGATCGCAGCCTTGGTCGATTCCTCCCGGCGTGCTGTCCGGGAATCGACTGTTCGGTCTGTGGTGTCCGGTCGCGCCTCGCCGGGCGGAGCCTCACCGGCTCCTTCGCGGTCCGGCTGATCCGCTGGACCTTCCGGCTCTCCTCCATGCTCACCGGTCGAACGAACACTCGGTCAGCGTCCCCACGAACGTGAGCCGTCTATACCAGGTCCGTGCTCCGTTGGCGCCGCCGGTCCCAGTCACGCTCGTAGTCAGCCCGAATCCCGCCCGAGAGGTCGATGGAGTACGAGTACCCCTGCCAGTGCAGCTTGTCGTCACCCGTCACAGGGTCCGCCACGGGATCGAGAGCACGGATTCTCCGGAACGCTTTCCTGACAAGTTTCAGACATCCGCCCCGTAGCGTTCCCCACCATGACTCGCACGACAAGTTTCGCTGTTTTTCGTGGAATGCGCGCCCGCCTATGCGGCGCGGGATTCGCGATCGCTGCTGTTCTTGCCCTTCTGACGGTCAGTACCGGGGCTCAGGCCGAGGCCGCCGATGCGGTCGGCATCGTCGAATACGACCTGGGTGATGGAGCGTTCACCGATGCTCCGGACTGGGAGGGATCGGCCGAGATCCGCGCTGTCGTCCACTACCCTCGCAAGATCACCGACAAGCTGCCCGTGATCGTGCTGCTGCACGGCCAGCAAGGCGCCTGCCACTCCGCCGAAATAGAGGAGTGGCCTTGCCCGAAGGGCGTCGCCCCCTACCCCAGCCATCGTGGATACGACTACCTCGCCAACGCGTTGGCGAGGGACGGCTTCGTGGTGGTGTCACCGAGCGCGAACGGGATCAACCATCACATGGGCGTAGCGCCGCAGCGCGCGAGGCTGATCAATCGGCACCTGGAACTGCTGAAGCAACTCACCACGACCGGTGGCGGCCCGCTTGCCGGTCGCCTCACCGACGTCCAGACCGGCCGGCCGGCTACCGTCGACCTGAGAAACCGCCTCGACATGAGCCGAGTCGGCACCATGGGGCACTCTGTGGGCGGGGAGGGTGTCATGTACCAGGCTGCCGAAGCCAACCGCCGCGAGCTGCCGGCCGGCGTGCGGATCCGCGGCGTAGTCTCGATGGCTTCACCCTCGCCGAGCCACTTCTACGACACGCTGGTGACAAAGACGCCTCTCGCGGTGATATCTGCCGGGTGCTGGTCACTGGGCGGCGAGCAGTACTTCGAGGACGCACGCAAGGCCTCTGAGGCAAGGGGCTTTCTGCTGCGCGTGGTGAAGGGCAACCACAACTACTTCAACACCGAATGGACCGTCGGTCCTGGCCCCACGGACGGGGACGACACCGAGTGCCCGGCCACAGCCGGGCGACCGAGCCCGAAGCAGCAGCAAGGTCTCGCGATCGGATACCTGCGTGCGTTCTACGCCTACGCACTCAAGAACGACCAGTCGGCACTTCCGGTTCTGACCGGCAAGAAGAAGTTCCCTGGCATCGCCACCAAGGCAGCGAGTTTCTAAGTGCTTTGACCGCTTGGTACGCCGGGGTGGTGTTCGTGGCGGTCGGATGTGCGTCGTCCGGCATCCGACCGCTCGGGACGGCGAGGGGACGCCGAACGCCCACTCGGCCGGTCCCTATGTGCGGTCCTGCACATTTGACGGGCGGTGGTGGTGTTGCCCGCCCGCCCTCACTCTCGGACCGGATCTCCCACGTCATGCACGCGCGCGAAGCGGCCTCACCAGAGCATCCGTACGTCCTCTGCCCAGCCGAGGAGCCCGTCCACCGCGATCGACTGCCCGTCGTCCGTGCGGACGGTACCGGTGTAGTGGCCGAAACACTGGTCGGTGCGGTTCCCGATCAGACCGACGTCGGTGCGCGTAGACCTGTTGTGGAAGGGGGTGAAGACCAGATCCACTTCGCCGCACTCACCGCCGCGGATCGTCCAGGGATCCAGGGGGTCGGTCGGCGACCAGAGCCACCGGAGCTCCCGGCCGATCTTGGTGATGCGACCGTCGACGCACAGTGCGTTCTCCGTGGCACCGGTGCCGTCGGTCCAGCGCCCGCCCAGTTGCAGTCCGACGGTGTGGCCGTCCGTACGGCCTGAGGCAGCTCCCCAGTTCCAGGCGACGGAGCGTGGCCAGCGTCCGCGTCCGTGGTCGAGGGTGCCCCAGGCGTCATCACCGAACGCGAGGACGTCGTCGCCGATTCTCACCGAGCCGGTAGCGGGTCGAGCGGTGTGTTTGGAGGTGTACTGGAAGCGGCGCTCGCTCCAAGGGACGACCACGGACAGCGTCTCGTGCCCCTCGGGCAGTGCCACCCGGAGATCCGCCTCGACCGGACGCCCGTCCGGTGTGATGCAGCGCGCCAGGAGCCGGGTGGCGGTGCCTTCGTTGCGGATCTCCACACGTAGTTGTCCCCGTACGGGCCGCTCGGGGCCCACGGCGACCGGCGGGCAGCCGGGGGCACCGGCAACGGCGTCGGGCAGGTGGACACCGAGACCGCCCGGCACGATCCTGGTCCGTTCGAACTCGTGGCCTCCGGAACCGAACTGCAGCAAGTAGACGGAGTGGAGTGCCAGGTAGTCGAGGTCACTGACAGTGAAGGCCACCAGGTGCGTCGGAGTGGTCACACACCAGTACTCCCACCTTTTGGTGCGGCCCCAGCCGCGCAGCCGGGTGCGATGGAGGGGGGTCCGCGACCAGCCGACGGCTTCCGGGTCGATGCGTCCGTCGTCAAGGCACAGGTCCATGGGAGTGGTGATCTCACGTTCATGCGTGGCCATGGCCGGACCCTACCGTTGGCACGACCGCAGGCGCCCGCGTGCGGTGACGGCACCATTGACAAGCTGACGGTACGTCAGGAGTGTGGGCTCCATGCCGACGATGCGCGTGCGTCTCATGGGTGCGCTGGTCCTCGTGGCCGCCTCCCTCATCGGGTCGGGCACCTCCTCCGCCGCGACCGGCCCGCCCGGCTCTCTCTGGTTCGATGACGCCGCCGCAGCGTCGTTCACGGTCAAGGACGGACGGTTCGTCGACGGCCTGGGTCGTGAGGTCGTTCTCCGCGGATACAACGTCTCGGGTGAGACCAAACTCGAGGAGAACGGAGGGCTGCCCTTCGCCTCAGTCGCCGACGCCGAGAAGTCCGCCACGGCTCTGCGCAGGCTCGGAGGCGGCAACTCGGTGCGGTTCCTGCTGTCCTGGGCGCACGCCGAACCCGCGCGCGGAGAGGTCGACCCCGTCTATCTCGCCGCGGCCACAGCACAGATGCGGTCCTTCCTGCGCGCCGGGATCCGCGTCTATCCGGACTTCCACCAGGACCTGTTCTCCCGGCACCTCTTCAACGAAGGCAGTTGGTACACCGGTGACGGAGCCCCCAAGTGGGTGGTGGACGCCGGGAGGTATCCGCGCGAATTCTGCGGCGTTTGCCTCTTCTGGGGGCAGAACATCACACAGAACCAGGCCGTGACGAGGGCGACACACGACTTCTGGCGCAACAAGGGTGGCATCCAGGATGCGTTCCTGGCCACCGCGCAGACCACGATGGAGTATCTCGCGGAGCATCTGAGTGCCGAGGAGTTCGCCGGCGTCGTCGGGTTCGACCCGTACAACGAGCCGCATGCGGGCGCCTACGAGAGCGGCCAGAGCAGCCGGTCCTGGGAGCGCGAACTGCTGTGGCCGTTCTATGAGAAGTTCCGCGCCCGGATGGACGCGGCAGGGTGGCGGGAAAAGCCCGCGTTCGTCGAGCCGAATCTCTTCTGGAACGCCAACCTGGACTTCCAGCGGCAGGAGGGCGGCCTCCTCGATGCCGGTCATCTCGGCCCCCGCTTTGTCTTCAACACCCACTTCTACGACCAGAAGGCGATATCCGGCATCTTCATGTGGGGGAAGGCGAAGGACGGCCAGTACGCGGGTGACTTCGGCACCGTCCGCGACCGCGCTGCCGATGCCCGAACGGCCGCCGTCGTCAGCGAGTTCGGGCATCCGCTGAGCGGTACCGTCGCCGACAAGGCGCCGACCGTGATGAAGGCGATGTACCAGGCGCTCGACTCACGGCTTCCCGGTGCGCAATGGTGGTCGCAACCCCGCGACTCCGGTTCCGTGCTGTCCGGCACCCAGTGGCAGTGGGACGTCTACCACGGGCGCCACCGCGAGCGGATGAACGGCAACCCGGACAAGGTTCTCACCGCAGCGGATGCCTGGAACGATGAAGACCTCTCGGCGGTCCGGACCGACGACTCAGGCAGGCCCACGCTGCGTCAGGACAGCCGTCTCCTCGACCGCCTCTATCCGAGCGCCACCGCCGGCCGCACAGTCGCCTTCACCTACGAGGACCGCTCACGCGACGGCTCCACCACCCTCACCTGGAACCCCGTGCCGCCACAGCTACCCCGGGTCCGCGAGCTCGTCGGCACCGGTCAGTACGGACTCCTGCTCTGGCACTCCGACGGCACCGCCGCGCCCACGGAACTGCATCTCCCGGCCTCCTTCCCACCTTCGGGCACCACCGTCGTATCCGATCTCGGCCGGGTGCACTCGCCGGGGGCGTACGCCGACGGCGTGCCGATCGCCGTGGAGCCCGAACCGGGCGGCACAGGCAGCCGACGCCTCCTGCTCACCGCACCCGCGGGCAAGTCCGGCGTCGGCGCCACACACTTCGCGTTGGTCACCAACGGGGCGACTGCCCCGTCCGGCGAACTGCTGCGCGCCGCACAAGACGAACTCGCGGCCTGGTCCGCGGGACACTGGGATTCCCGGCACTCGGCAATGCGGCTTCGCCGAAGTGGGCGGCCGTGATGAGGAGCGCCTTACGCCCGGGAGGGCACCTCAACGGACCTCCCGGGCGCCAAAGGCAGAGGAATGTCGCAGGTCAGTCCACCACGTACAGCTTCTTCGGCCAGCCGACGCGGTCCAGGCGCCCGAACAGGTCCTTGATGTCGGTGGGGTTGAGCTTGATGCAGCCGTTGGAGTAGTAGTCGTTGGGGTTGCTGTTGGTCCACCGCTCCGACTCGATGGTGCCCTGCCTGCCGTTCGGCTTCATCTCGCTGTGGATGAACAACTCGGTGCGCTTGGTGCCGTTGTGGCACTTGCGGTCGGAGATCTTGATGACGAAGCCGTTGATGATCCCGTCGAAGTCCTTGCGGTGCCACTCGACGGCGTACGGCTTCCTCGCCCCGGCATTGGGCAGCCAGCCCCTGCCGACTGCGCAGGTGTCCTTCACCTGGCCCGAGCCCGCCTTGTAGGTCTTGATCACCTTGTCCCGGCCGGGGGTGCGCTGGACCAGCTCCAGACGGGAGTTCGTGACCGAACCCTTGTCGAAGCGCAGGTAGTAGGCGTCTGTCGCCTGGGCGGATGTCTGACTCTCGGTGCGCGCCTGCGCCGGGGTGGCCGTGGTGGCACCCAGGACACCGGTGACGACCGCGGCGAGCGCGAGCGGGGCGATGTGTACGGACCGTGCGTTCTTGCGCATGGGAAACCCTCCTGTGGGGTGGCCGTGCGTGACTGTGCGCCGGCGGCATCGACCCTGCCGAGGCGGAGCGCCGTCCGGCAAGGGATGTCCGGTGTCCCGGACAGTCCGTCGCTGTCCTGGCTGGTCACCGCCTCTTTCCGGACAAAGATCCGGTCCACCGCAGAGGCTCCTTGCTGCCCGTCAGACGAAGGACCAAGGATGGCGGCATGAACTCCACGGGGGGTGTCGACCCCGAACGTGCCCACACCGCAGCGCAGTTCGTCGGCATGATGAAGCACCTCAAGGACGAGTCAGGGCTGACGTACCGGCAACTCGAAGAGCGGGCCGAACGGACAGGGCGGGTCCTTCCGCGCAGCACCATCGCCGATGTGCTGCGCAGACAGGCGCTGCCGCGGCCCCGGATCCTGAACGCCTTCGTCCACGCCTGTGGGGCGGGCGAGCATGCTGACGCCTGGCTGCGGGCCCGTAACCGTCTTGCGGGTGCGGACGCTTCGGCAAACGGTGCGACGGCAGAGGATTCCGCTCTCGACGGCGGCGACGGCGTCCTCCCGGCCCACGACGCCACCGGTTGCTCATCCGAATGCAACGGTGACCGCGGGAGCGCCGTGGAGGAGATCCATGGAACCCCAGGACGCTCCGGCACTTCGTCCGATTCCGCGCGGGAGCGTCCGGGACTCCGGCACCGTGCCGTGGCGCCCGCTGTGGTGACGTCGTTGGCCGCCGTTCTTCTTGCGGGCATCGTCTCCTGGGCGGTCGTACCGAACGATCCCGTGGGGACTGTGCCTTCGGCCTCGCAGCCGGCTGCCGGGTGGTACAGCATCCGGCCGAGCCGGGACAGCGCTCTGTGCATGACGGAGGGCCGGGATCCCCAGGGCGGAGGTGGCGGGCCGGTCGCCGTGCAGCGCCCGTGCGGCCAGTCCACACCGCCGTACACCAGGATCGATCCGCTCGGTGGCGGTCGCTTCTTCATCAAGTGGGTGCATCCCGAACACGGCTGGGGGTGTCTGACGGTCCTCTCCAGCGGACTGCTGGAACCCTGGGACGACTGCCGCAGCAGCAGGAGCACCCAGGTGTTCACCTTCGAGCGGCTCGAGACGGCAGGTACGCGCGCCTCGGGCCCCGCACACGCCACGGCCTACCGGGTGCGGACCGCGGACGGGCGGTGCCTGGGCATCTCCGGCGCGCCGGCGGGGGCGGCGCCGGCCGCAGCGGTCGTCGGGCCCTGCGCCGATGCAGCAGACCAGCGACTCCTCCTGGTCCAGGAGCCTGTGCCGGCAGCGAGCGCGCTGCCCTCGGCCGGCTGACGTCGGGTGCGCTGGGGAGCACGTGGGTCACGGCCGGTGGAGACAGGGCTCCGGTGAGCACTCGGCTGCCCGTGCTCGGGCGATCCGGCGGGCCGGTAGCCGACCGGGCAGTGGGCGCAGCCAGGCAGAGCTTTCGGCGGGGCGGGAATGCGGTCCCTGAGCGGAACCGGGACCGTCGTGCCCATCACCCTTTACGGAGCATCCGGCGGGCAGCGCTCGTCGAGCGGCCCTTGCGCCACGGCCGCCGCCACCACGGCCGTGCGGGGGCGGCCGTGGCAGCCCACCGGGCGGCGCCCGGCTCTCGGACTCACCGCTGCGGGAGCCGGACGGTGAAGACGGAGCCGCGATCTGGCGTGCTCGCGACCGATACCGTCCCGCCGTGTGCCTCGGTCAGCTTGCGGGTGATGGCCAGGCCGAGACCGCTTCCTCCGGTCTGGCGGTTGCGGGACTTGTCAGCCCGCCAGAACCGGTCGAAGACATGAGGCAGGTCGGCCGCGTCGATTCCGCTCCCGTTGTCAGTGACGTCCATGACCACGTGGTCGCCGTCGCCGCGTGCCCGCAGGATGACACGACCCCCCTTCGGTGTGTGCCTGATCGCGTTGGAGACGAGGTTGCCGATCACTTGCCGAAGCCGTACCGGGTCCGCGTGCACGTCCAGCTCTTCGTCGGCCTCGATGGACAGTTCGATGCCGGCTGGACCGGCAGCCCCCAGGTGAGCCGCCGCCACCTGCTCCAGTACGTGGCGGACGGCGAGTTGCTCACGGTGCAGTACGAGGCTGCCGGCTTCGGCTGCGGCGATGTCGCGCAGGTCGTCGATGATGTGCTGGAGCAGCAGCGCCTCGTCGCGCAGCAGGGCGAGCAGTTGCCGGTCGGTGGGGGTCAGGCCGTCCTGGGCTGCCTCCAGCCAGCTGCGGATGTTGGTCAGCGGGCTGCGCAGTTCGTGTGCCACGTCGCCGACCATGGCCCTGCGCTGCCGTTCCAGGGTCTCTCTCCGCTCGGTGAGGTCGTTGAAGGCCACCGCGACGTGGCCGATCTCGTCCTGAGTCAGTACCGGCACCCGCACCGCTTCTTCGGCCGGGCGTTGGGCAGCTGCGATCAGGGCGCGCAGGGGGCGGACCAACCGGGTGCCCAGCAGGATTGTGACGGCGCAGGTGACGGCGAGGACGATGCCCGCCGCTCCGGCGATCCGGAGGGTGTTCGCAGCGGAGAGTTCGATGGCCGTGTCACCCGGATTGGTGCGATCCGATACGAACAGCAGGACTGGAGGCGAGACGTAGGGCCGCAGCTGCTGCCGCCGGCCTTCGTTGACGCACTCCTGTGCGGCGCGGTCCGAATTCTCCGGTGGGCCGCCGGTGAAGTGCCAAGAGAAGTCGGCGAACACCTCGACGGGTGGTCTGGCCTGCTGCTTCAGGCACTGGGATGCCAGATCGCCGATCTGGGTGAGCGGCAGTTGTTCCGATGGCAGGGGCTCCTTGAGCCGGCCCAGGTCGCACTGCTGCACCACTTTCCACCGCGTGTCGTCCTCCGGCCCGGTGAATCGGATCGTGAGGCGCCCGCTGGGCAGGGGGACGCTCTCGGCGGCGACCCCCTGGTCCGCAAGGCAGTCGGTGATCTCACGCGTGATGTCCCGCACCTTCTCCCGGTCCTCGGCCAGGAGCAGGAAGGGGCCGACCGCGCGCGGGTCGATGGGCCCGGTGGTGCTCTCGTCGGACAGCACCGGGTCGAGTCGCAGCGGGTCGATGGAGGCGGACGGTCTGTCCGGGAGGCGGACCGTCGATTCGGAGGTGGCGATGCGGGTGCGGGCCGAAGTGGTGAGGGTGATCGCCCTGCCAGTCTGTGCCGCGAGTGCGCGGACCAGGTGCTGCACCCCGCCCCAGTCCGTATGGGTGGCGGCGAAGTCGATCAGCGCGTCGTAGATGCGGGCGTCCGCCTGTGACGACCGCCCCTGCTCGGTGTTGATCACCCGTGTCGCGGTGGTGACGGCGAGCCAGGTGGTCGCGGCAACCGAGCAGACCGCGACGAGCAGGGACGCGGCGAGCAGCCGGGTGAAGAGGCTGGTGCGCAGGGAGACGCGGAAGGGGCGGCGCACCTCAGATGGCGGCCTGGTCGAGTCCCGGGATCAGCTTGTAGCCGACCCCGTAGACGGTGACGAGTTGCACGGGGCGGCGCGGGTTGGGCTCCAGCTTCTTGCGCAGGTTCATGATGTACATGTCGATGGTGCGTTCGGTCGAGGCGACGTCCCAGCCCCGGGTGCGCTCCAGGAGTTGCTTGCGGGTGAACACCCGGCCGGGTTCCGTCGCCATGGCCGAGAGGACGGTGAACTCCCCACGGGTGCACGGTACGAGGTCCCCGGAGGCTCCCCGCACCTCGTGCCGGAGCGGGTCCACCCTGATCGCGCCCACTGTCAGGACTCCGTCGTCCGGTGGTACGACGCGCTCGATTCGCCGCAGCAGCGACCGGATCCTGGCCATCAGCTCGCGTGGACTGTACGGCTTGGTCATGTAGTCGTCGGCTCCGAGGTCGAGACCGAGGAGCAGGTCGTCCTCGCTGGAGCTGGCGGTCAGCATCAGCACCGGCACCGCGGATTCCTGGCGCAGGATGCGGCACACGTCCAGTCCGTCGACCTTCGGCATCATCACGTCGAGTACGAGCAGGTCGGGCCGCAGCCGCCGGGCGGTGTCGATCGCCGAACGCCCGTCGTGCACGACCACGGCGGTGTGGCCTTCCGACTCCAGGTACATCCGTATTACCTGTGCCTGTCTGATGTCGTCTTCCGCGACCAGTATCCGTGCGCCCATGCGGGCGACTATAGGCAGGGCATCCGGTGGACACACCATCCTGACAATCCGAATACATCGTGCTGAAGGTGCTCTGAATCCGGTCCGGCATCGTCGGTGCCGTCACCGAAACTCCGTACCTGAAGCCGGAATCCCGGCTCGCCTCCGGTACCCGCACACCGTGTGACGCGCCCGGCTCGCAGCGGCGTCCGCGCGTCACCCTGGGAGTCGTTCGCATGATCCGAGATATCGCTCTCGCCACCGCGCCGGCCTGGCGCGACCCCGCCCCCGCTCCCCTGCGCGTCCGTATCCCCGGCGACGGACGCCGTCCGGCCGTCGCGGCGGCGGACGCCCGCAGCACGCCTGCCGCCGGGTTCCCGCGGTGACCGGCCAGAACGACAGTCCCACCGTCATGCTCGCGGTGACGCGCCCGGGAACGAAGCCCGTCACCGAAGCGGACGCGGCTCCCGGTGGCATCGCGGGCAGCGGGGCACCGGGGCGGCAGCGCCGGATCAGGATCGCGGCTGCCGCGCTCGTCGTGTCGCTGGCCGGAGCCGGAGTCGCGATGGGAGTGCCTTGGGGGAAGGACGGCAGTAGACAGCCGGTGAAGGCGGAGCCGTCGGCGCGTACGGTCACGGTCGTACGGACGGACCTGTCCGACAGCCGCCTGCTCGACGGCACGCTCGGGTATGCCCGGCCCCGTACCGTCAAGGGCGCCGGGGATGGTGTGGTGACGTGGCTCCCCGCTCCCGGGACCACGCTGTCGCGCGGCAAGGACGTGTATCGCGTCGACGACCGCGGGGTGCCGCTCTTCTACGGCGATGTGCCGCTCTACCGGCGCCTCGAGGGCCGCAACATGGTCGGCCGGGACGTGAAGGCCGTCGTCGACAATCTGAGGGCCCTCGGGTACGAGGTCGGGGACCAGCCTTCCCCGGGGCAGTTCGTCAGCGTGACCACCCCTGCGGGAGAGGAGGGTTCGGCAGGCAGCGGGGCCGGCACGGCAGCGGACAAGGACACCGCCGGCTCCTCCCCCGCCTCTGACGAGGCGGCCGAAAGTCAGGGATCGGCGGCACAGGGCGCAGCCGGTCCTTCCCCGTCCCGGGGAACCGCGCCCGGTGCGGCAGGCAGCGCGGGCACCGGACGGCCCGAAGGCGGAACCACGGTCACACGGGTGAAGGTCAGGTCCGGGGACGGTGTCCTCACGGATGCGCTGGTGAGGGCAATCAAACGCTGGCAGGCACGCATCGGCGCTCCGTCCACCGGAGTGCTCGCGCCCGGTGACGCGGTGGTGCTCGGCGGCGCGGTCCGGGTGGACGGTGCCAGTGCCGAGGTGGGCGACGCGGTTGCCGCACCCCTGCTGAAGGTGACGTCGACGGTGAAGGCCGTGACCGTGGCGATGGACGTCCTCCAAGCAGGGTCCGTGAAGCGGGGCGATCCGGTGACCGTACGTCTTCCGGACGGGACGTCGACGCCCGGAAAGGTGGCAGGAGTCGGCACCGCCGCCGAGGCCTCGGAGAACGGTCCCGGTCAGGCGAAGGTGACCGTCATGGTCGACTTCACTCACCCTGACAAGGTGAGGAGGCTTGACTCCGGGCCTGTGCAGGTCGAGTTCGTCTCCCAGACGCGGGCCGGGGTACTCGCCGTGCCCGTGACCGCGCTGCTCGCGCTCCGGGAAGGCGGCTACGGACTGCGAACGGCAGACGGACGCACCGTCGCGGTGCAGACGGGACTTATCGCCAAGGGGATGGTCGAGATCACCGGGGACGGAATCACCGAAGGCACCCGGGTGGTGACCTCATCGTGACGTCTGCACCCGCCTCCGTGTTGTCGGTCCGTGATGCCGTGGTCGAGTACCCCGGTGGGGTCAGGGCCCTGGACGGGGTCAGCCTGGAGATACGTGAGGGCGAACTCGCGGCCATCGTCGGCCCGTCCGGCTCCGGCAAGTCCACCCTGCTGAACATCATGGGCACCCTTGACCGTCCGACCAGCGGCAACGTGGTGATCGCCGGCCAGGACGTCACCAGCATGCCGGACCGGCAGCTGTCCGCGCTGCGGGGGCGTTGGCTCGGTTTCGTCTTCCAGCAGTTCCACCTGTCCGAGGGGCTGACCGCGACCGAGAACGTGGCCACCGGACTCCTCTACGCCGGGGTGTCGAGAAAGCGCCGGCGACCTCTCGCGCTCGCCGCGCTGGAGCGGGTCGGCCTCGCCCACCGAGCGGGTCACCGACCCCATCAGCTCTCCGGTGGCGAACGACAGCGGGTGGCCATCGCACGAGCCCTCGTCCATGAGCCCACACTCGTACTCGCTGACGAGCCGACCGGCGCGCTGGACACCGCCAACGGACGGGCCGTACTGGAACTGCTCACCCACCTCAACCGCGAGGGAACCACCATCGCGCTCATCACCCACGACCGGGACATCGCCGCGCGACTGCCGCGCAGGGTGGAGATCCAGGACGGCCGCATCGTCACCGACACTGCCACTGCCACTGCCACTGCCACTGCCACTGCCACTGCCACCAGCCGGGATACGCCCGGCGGGCGCCTCCGTACCGGGCACGCACGATGAGGCGGCTTCCCCGGCGGCGTTCCGGGCATCACCGGCCGACCACCCCGCATCACCGGCGCGTCAGGTTGTCGCCCGCCGATCTGCTGCGCCTCGGGCTGGTCGGCATCCGCACCCGGCGGATGCGGGCGGCTCTGTCAGCGCTCGGCATCTCCATCGGCATCGCCACGATGATCGTGGTCACCGGAATCCCGGCATCCAGCCAGCGGGCTCTGAACGCCGACCTGACCGCCCTGGGTACCGACCGGCTGCAAGCGGTCGCGGACAGGACCTCGGGTGACGAGACGGTGTCCTTTCCGCCCGAGTCGCTCGCGATGGTCCGGCGGATCGGCCCCGTGCGCGCGGTCACCGGCGTGGCCAACACCCATGCCGTGGTGCGTCGTTCCGACAGGGAAGGTGCGCTCGAAGCCTCCGGGATGACCGTGCTGGCAGCTCAGTCCAACCTGCTCGGTGTGATCAACGCGAAGATGCGCTCCGGCCGCTACCTCTCCAGCGCCACCGGGCGGATTCCCACCGTCGTCCTCGGTTCGGTAGCCGCCGCGCGAGTGGGTATTCCCGATCTGCGCCCTGGTGATCCGCCGCCGCTCGTGCTGATCAACGACCGCTGGTTCAGTGTCATCGGCATTCTGCGCTCAGTCCCACTGGCACCCGACATCGACCGCTCCGTCCTGGTCGGCTGGGAGGCAGCGCACAGCATGCTCGGCTTCGACCGTCGCCCGACGCAGTTGTTCCTGCGAGCGGACGAGTCGGCCGTCGAGGACGTGCACGCGGTGCTGCCCGCGACCATCAATCCGCAGTCCCCGAGCGAGGTACGGGTCAGCCGGCCATCAGATGCCCTGGCAGCCAAACGCTCCACCGAGGCCACGTTCTCGGGGCTGTTCATCGGCCTTGCCGGAGTCGCACTGCTGGTCGGCGGCATCGGTGTCGCCAACACCATGGTGATCTCCGTACTGGAACGCCGCCGTGAGATCGGTCTGCGCCGTGCGCTGGGCGCCAACAGGGGGCAGATCCGGGGCCAGTTCCTCACCGAGTCCATCGCACTGTCCGGTCTCGGAGGCCTGGCAGGAGTCGCTCTCGGCGTCCTCGGCACCATCGGCTACGCGGCGTACCGGGGATGGCCGCCGGTCGTCCCGCTGCCCGCGGTGACGAGCGGACTCGGCGGCGCGGTACTCGTCGGTGTCATCGCCGGCGTGTATCCGGCCGTCCGCGCCTCCCGGCTGTCGCCGACCGCGGCACTGGCCTCGGCTTAGCGTCCCTGCCGGCGCTCATTGCACCCGGCTGTTTCCCCTGCCTCACCACAACTACCCGACTCATGAGAGGTTCACCCCATGCGAGTTGCCGACACATCCCACCCACCGACGGCGAAGCGCCTCCTCGCCACCCTGACCGCGCTCACCGCGTCGTTTCTCATCGGGGCGTGCTCAGGAGAGTCCGAGTCGGCTCAGGACACGAAGGACACAGGCGTCGCGAGTGTGACGGGCTCCCAGAAAAATGCGAAGGACACGAACGGGTCGCCCGTGGCCCAGGTCGAGCGACCACTCATCAGGCCCGACACCTCCGACGAGGAGGAACACAGGATCGACCAGCTGTACCAGGACTGCCTGGCGAAGCAGGGGGTCAAGATGCTCAAGAACGATGACGGCAGCTACAAGGGCGTTTTCGACCGCGACACGGACCCCAGGTATCCGGAGGCCCAGAAGAAGTGCCAGTCGAAAGAACCCGAGACCTTGACGCAGCGGTCCGCGAGGGAGGATCCGGATTTCCGGGACAAGGCCGATCGGTGGGTTCGGTGCCTGCGGTCCCATGACGTCGTGGCGACCGTCGACGACGAAGGCTTCCTTTCCTTCGATGACGGAAGCAACCTGGAGCACAAGATCAAGTGGGCGGACAAGTGCGAGGCTGAGGTGTTCCTCGCGAAATGACCGTCGGCCCGGTGTGTTGAACGAAGCAGCCTGCTCCGGGATGGATTGACACCATCGCCCGCCGCCCGGTCGCCGGGTGATTCCGCGGCGGAGGGCGGTCCGGCGTGCGGATACGGCGGTCCTGAGCAAGCGCGAACCCTCAGGGAACGGCCGTGCTGGCACCGCCCGGGTCGGGACCGGCGACCTGAACAGTCACCGCGGTCGTTCCCCTGGGGTCCCCTCGGCGGTGAAGACGAGCGCTGCTTCGAGGGGCAGGTGGGCGGCGAGTTCGACGCGTTCCTCGCCGGTGAGCTGCCGGCCCAGGCTGGTGAGCACGGCCCGGATGGCTTCCTCGGCTCGCGCACGGGTCGGGTACACACCTTCGTATCGAACCGTTTCCGCCAGATGCTCGAATGTTGTGCGTGCCGCGGTCGGGGTGCTGTCGGACTGGGCCGTCGTCATGGGGTGGGGGGTGGCCTTCCTGCTCAGGATGGAGTTGTCGCGTTGCTTATGACCGCAATCGGCGCAGGCACACCAGTGCCCGCATGAGTCAGACGGGTGGGTGCCCGTCAGTTGGCTTAGCGGCAGGCTGTGGCGACGCGTGCTCGAGGGTCTTCACAGGGCGCGTTGTGTGCTCGTGCCGGAGTGGAGGACCGGGCTTGACGGGTTCGGCGATCGGGATGCGCAGTGGGGGCACCCGGAGCGGCGTTCTTCCCTGCTCAGGCTTCGACGGAGAGATCGGCCCACCGGGTGACATGAGCGTCCCGGAAGGAGATGCCGTGCTGAAGGGCGAGAGCCCCGACGATTCCTCCTCCACGGCCGCACTCCGCCAGAGAAGAAGAGGCGTCGGCGGGAGCGGACCCGGCGGTGAACGCAGGGCCGCCGTCGGTGACCTCCACTCGCAAGGCCCTCCGACCGCCGTCGGCCGACAGCGACAGCCGCAGCACGGCCGGCGGGAGGGCATGAGCGATGGCGTTGGTGACCAGCTCGGATATCACCAGGACCGCGTCGTCTGTCGTGGTCGCCGGTATGGCCCAGCCTCCGAGCACGGTGCGCGCGCGACGGCGCACGGTGCGGACTGCTTCCGGGATGTGGGGCAGCGGACAGGTGTACTCGGCTTCGCCGGCAGGCGTGGCTCCGCCCGGGGGGAAGTGCAGATCGCGGCTCGTCATCTGCGGACTCATGACGGTCAGGGCTACTCGGCGTTGGCGAGGATGCCGGTCAGTGCGGCGACCGCGTCGAGGGCGTCGGGGCCGGTGGCCCGTACGGTCACGGTGCTTCCGGCCGTGGCCCCCAGGCCCATGACGCCGAGAACGCCGGTGGGGGCGATCGTCTCGCCGTTGTGGTCCAGCTCGATGGTGCTGGAGAACCGACCCGCTGCGCGGGCGAGCTTTCCGGCGGGTCGGGCGTGGAGGTTGGCGGGAAGCACCACGGCCGCTTCGTGGCCGGTGGTGGGGTGGGTGTCAGAGCTTGCGGACATGGCGGGCCCTCTTGAGCGGATTCGACGACGGTGTGCAGGTCGGCACCGGACGCGGCAGCGACCACCTCGGCGACGGCGCTCGGCAGAAGGAGCCTCGACGATGACGACGTCTGGACGGGGCGTCCACGAGGGTGGTCGGAACGGAACCGCCGAGGTCGGGAAGAACCAGAACCCCGGCGCCCCGCTCGGCATCCTTGGTCGCGTTGAGAGCGAGCTCGTAGCCGGTGCCGACCCTGCCGTCGTCGATTCCGGCCGCGGGTGCGACGGGAACGGCGTCGGAGCAGATCTGCTCCACCAGCAGGCCTGGACCTGCAGCAAGCTCGACGCTGCGGGACGCGAGTACGATGCCGACGGGTGTACTCATGAACAGTCATATTAAATCTCGGAATGCTGTTCAGCAATACTGAATCGGAGATCTCTATGGTCCAGTCCGTGCACAGGGCAGTGCAGATCTTGCGGGAACTCGCCTCAGGCGGTCCCCGGCTGGGTGTGACCGAACTGGCCGACCGGCTGGGCGTCGCGAAGCCGACCGTGCACGCACTGCTGCGCACACTGGAGATCGAGGGTCTGGTCGGACAGGATCGGGACAGCTCGAAGTACCAGCTGGGGCCGAACCTCGTACAGCTGGGCAACGCCTATCTGGATACGCACGAGCTGCGGACACGGTCGTTGACCTGGGCGGACGCTCTGGCCAACCGCACCAAGGAAGCGGTGTGGGTGGGCGTCCTCACGGGCGACCACGTACTGATCGTCCACCACGCGTTCCGCCCCGAGGGTGCGGTGCAGATTCTCGAGGTGGGCGCGAGCATCCCGTGGAACACGTGCGCCCTGGGCAAGGCCATCGTGGCGTCGTCGCCGGCGGGCACGCGCGAACGCCTGCTCGCCGGGGAGCTGGCGGTGCTCACCGGTGCCAGCATGACCGACCGGAAGGCGCTGGCAGGCCACCTGGAGGAGGCATTGAAGGCCGGTTACGCGCTGGAGGACCAGGAATCGGCCATCGGGGACGCGGGCATCGCCTCGCCGGTCTTCGACCGCTCCGGCGAGGTGGCGGGCGCCATCGGCATCGTCGGCCCGGTGGAGCGCATGCTGGGTGAATCGACACGCCAGGAACTCGCTGTGGCCGTGCGGGAAACAGCCCGTAATCTCTCCCGCGACCTGGGCGCCCCGCGCCGGGCGGCCTACACCCCCGGCGCCTAGACGCACAGCCGCGCATCGCGGCCCCGCCCTGGCATGGCATTGCGGCCGACCGGGTGCCCCGAGCCTCTTGACAGGCGTGAAACGGGTGCTTAACTTCCGGAACAACGTTCATCAATGATGAACGACACCGGAGAGGGTAGATGGTCTGGTCCAGTTCCCACAGGGCCGGCGGATCCTGCCCGAGTAGAAGGACCCGGCGGCTCCTCTCCCGTTCACAGCCCGCATCACGCGGAGGAGGTGAAGCGTCCGTGCCAGCGTCGGCACCGGACGCCGTCAGATGGTAGAGAACTCCCGTCCAAGGCTCCTCACCGGGACGCTGGGGCTGGCCCTGCTGGTGCCCAACGTCGGATCCGCCCCCGCAACCGTGGTCATCAGCGGCCCTCCGCTCACCATGAGGCAGCCGGGAACACTCTCTCGCCTTCGCCGCCGCGGTTGCCTCGGCGGCCTGCGCGGTGGCAGGCGTACACGCCGCGACGAACACGCCCCTCGCCCACAGGCCGGTGGGCAACTATCTGAGCCGTCCGGACACGGCGGGTATCGCCGCCACGGTGCGGAGGGCGGATGCCGACATGCTGTCCCTATGGGACCCGCCCGTGAACACCCCCGCCCTGCCATGGGGCGTGTGAACCGGGCCGGGGGCGGGGCTGTGCATGAGGCGCGGCCCTCCAGAGGCGGCCGCGTGAACTGCGCCCCGCCCCCGGCTCTTCCAACCACCGACCCCGTATGCACCGATCATCGAACGGAGACCCCCATGGACATCGACCTCGCCCGTGCGTGGGTGCAGGCCATCACCGTCGCCGTGGGCCAGCACAAGGATCATCTCACCCAGCTCGACTCGGCGATCGGTGACGCAGACCACGGGACCAACCTGGACCGCGGATTCACCGCCGCCGCGGCTGCCGTTTCGGACCTCAGCCCCGAGACGGTCGGAGCCGTCCTCACCAAGACCGGCACCACCCTGATCTCCACCATCGGGGGTGCCTCGGGACCGCTGTACGGGGGCGCGTTCCGCGCACTGGGCAAGGCCCTTGACAGTCCTGTCGCCGAACCGCTCGCGTTCGCCGGAGCACTCGCCGCCGGCCTGGAAAGCATCCAGAAGCTGGGCGCGGCCGTCCCCGGTGACAAAACGATGATCGACGCGTACGCGCCCGCCCTGGCCGCCTTCGAGGAGCAGGCCCGTCAGGGAACCGGCTTCGCCGCCGCGGCAGCGGCTGCCGCCGACGCCGCCGAGGAGGGCATGCGCGCCACCACTCCCTTGCAGGCACGCAAGGGCCGCGCCTCCTACCTCGGGGCGCGCAGCGTCGGTCACCAGGACCCGGGGGCCACCTCGACGGCCCTGATCTTCCGCGCCCTCGCCGACACGGCGGCCCAGACGTGACGCCCCACCCACACCGGGCGTCGACCGGCTCCCGGTACCGGCCTGGGATGACCAGCTTCTGCCCGGCGCATGCTGCGGCCCACTGTCACAAGAACTGCCAAGAAAGTCTTGTCGTATGAGTCTGACACTGCGAGCGGCGTCGCCCCTGCGGATCGGTCTGGGGCTGGCCGCAGTCGGCCGACCCGGCTACATCACGCTGGGCCGCGACACGGATCTGCCCGCCGTCCGCTCGCCCGAAGCCCTCAGAGAACGAGCCTTCGCCCTGATGGACGCGGCCTACGCCCAGGGAGTGCGCTACTTCGACGCCGCCCGCTCCTACGGGCTGGCGGAGACGTACCTCGCCCAATGGCTGCAGGCCCGTCCCGACGCCACGGACATCGTGGTGGGCAGCAAGTGGGGCTACACCTACACAGCCGACTGGAGCACCCAGGCCGATGTCCACGAGGTCAAGGACCACGGCACGGACGCGTACGACCGGCAAGTCGCCGAAACCCGGGCCCTGCTCGGAGACCGGCTCAGCCTGTACCAGATCCACTCCGTCACCCCGGACAGCCCCGCACTGGGCGACAGCGCCCTGCATGAGCGGCTGGCACACCTGGCGGAAGAAGGGGTGACCGTCGGCCTGTCCACCAGCGGCCCGAACCAGGCAGACACCATCCGTGCGGCACTGTCGGTCACGGTGAGCGGACGGCCGCTGTTCGGCAGCGTCCAGACCACCTACAACCTGCTGGAGCGGTCCGCGGGCGGCGCTCTCGCTGAAGCGCACGACGCAGGCTGCGCAGTGATCGTCAAGGAGGCCCTGGCCAACGGCCGCCTAGCCGACCCCCACGTTGTCGCATCCGAGACGAGCGCTCTGCGTGAGATCGCCCAGCAGACCGGTGCCTCGTGCGACGCCGTCGCCCTCGCGGCCGTTGCCGCCGAGCCCTGGGCCGACGTGGTCCTCTCCGGAGCCGTGACGGTCGACCAGCTCAACAGCAACCTCGCGGCAGCGCGCGTCAAACTCCAGCCCACCCAGCTTCAGCGGCTCACCGAGCTCGCCGAACCCGCCAGCGCCTACTGGGCGCACCGGGCACGGCTGGCCTGGGCGTGAGCCGCACCGCCAGCCCCCTCACCTCAGCGTCAACACCCCCACCGGCTGACGGTCGCTGATCCATCCACCCCCGCTTTTCCAACGGAGCCTTCCCATGACGTACTTCCTCCCGCAAGCCGACACGGTCCTCAGCGCCGCACGCGGTCTCGCCCTGGCCAACCCCGGACTGATCGAAGTGAACAGCAGCCCCCTGTACCTGCGGGCCCGCACCAGCAACCCCAACCGCACGGTCGCGCTGGTCGCAGGAGGCGGTTCCGGCCACGAGCCGCTGCACACCGGCCTCCTGGGCCCTGGGGGTCTCGACGCCGTCTGCCCCGGCGAGATCTTCGCCTCCCCGCACAACCGGCAGATCTACGAGGCCAGCGCGGCCGCCGCGAAGAGCAACGGCGTCCTGCTCGTCATCAAGAACTACACCGGCGATGTGATCAACTTTCAGATCGCCGCGGAACGCCTTCGCCACGACGGCATTCCCGTAGCAACAGTCCTCGTCGACGACGACCTGGCCACCGACAAGGCGGACACCGCGACCGGCCGCCGGGGTACCGCCGCAACCGTGGTCCTGGAAAAGCTGCTCGGTTCCTTCGCCGACCAGGGCGCCAAACTGGATGAACTCGCTGCCTTGGGCGCGGACGTCGTCGCGCGCTCCCGCAGCCTCGCCGTCGCGGCCCGAGCCCAGACCTCACCCTCGACCGGGGCACCGGCCTTCGACCTGAGCCCCGGCACACTCGACTACGGCGTCGGCATCCACGGCGAGCGCGGTACGCGCACCGTCGACCACCGCCCCGTCGAGGAACTCGTGGCGCAGATGACCGACGATCTGCTCCAGGCCCTGCCCGCAGGGCAGGACAAGGTCCTGGCCGTCGTCAACGGCCTGGGTGCCACGACCAGCCTGGAACTGCACGCCATCGGCTCGATCCTGCACGACCTGCTCACGGCCCGCGGCATCCAGCCGCTGGCCATCGTGCCCGGCACGTTCACCGCGGCCCTGGACATGGCCGGCTTTTCCATCACCCTCACCCACATGAAGGCGGAGTGGGCTGAGCTGTGGACGGCCCCCACCGACACACCGCTCGTCCTTCCCTCTCACACCCTGACTCCGGACACCGCGGCGAGCGTCGTTGCCGAACCGGTGACCACCCCCGCGCACGAGGGCGAGGCACCGGCCAGCCGAGTCCTTCTCGACCGCTATGCGGCGTTCGTCGCCCAGGCCCATGACAACCTCACTGCCCTCGACCAGCTCGTCGGCGACGGCGACTTCGGCGACAACCTCGCCGGCGGCGTGCGCCGGGCGGTCAAGCGGAACGCATCGGGGACCGGCGGCGTGGCTGCCTTGGCCGAGGCCTTCCTCAACGATGTCGGCGGCACCAGTGGTCCGCTCTTCGGGCTCCTCTTCCAGGACCTGGCCACCGTGTCCTGGTCCGACGGCCACGCGCCTGGCGCAGGAGCCGTTGCCGACGCGGCCAAGGCCGGCCTCGACGCCATCCACCGGGTCGGCGGAGCCAAGGTCGGCGACTGCACCCTCGTGGACGCACTCGCCCCCGCCGCCGACGCGTTGGCCGCGGCCGCCCGCGACGGCGCGGATGCTCCCTTCACCGCCGCCGCCGAGGCCGCCGTCCAAGGCGCCCTGAGCACCGCATCCCTCACCCCCCGGCGCGGCCGCGCCAGCTACGTGGGCCGGCACGCCATCGGCGTCCCCGACCCCGGCTCTTTCGGTGTGGCTCTTCTGTTCACTGCGCTCGCCAGCGTCTACGAGCCGGCCACTGCCTCGCGGCTGCCTGACCCGGAGCACCTCACCTCGCGCTGACTCCGAGGTCCCGCTCGTGATCGTCAGGTGAGCCAGTCGTTCCTCGGCGGCCACCGTGCCCTTCTCGCGTGGTACGGCCAACTCGTCGCGAACGAATGTCTCTTCCTGATCCAGACGCTCGAACAGTGGCGTCATACCGGCCCCACCCTCACATGCCCCCAGAGCCGGGCGACCCTCCAAGCTCCAGCAAGACGTAGGACCAGCCGCAGCAAGATCCCAGAGGGTGGCCGCAGTTGCCACCAGCCGACCGCTTGTGACCGCCTTGCACTCACGCCCCTCCGACGTACGACAACGCCCGTTCGCACCGTAGGGTCGGAATATGCCGACCGAAGGCAGCCCGGGCCTCTCTGCCATGCACTGGCAGGACTGCACGGACGTGTACGACTTCCTGGATCAGGTCCGCCTCCGGCCCGGTGCGTGGCTGTCCGGGGTTCACTCCGTGACGTGCAGTCCATGCTGATCGGCTACCAGGTCGCTCTCGGCGTGCACTCCATCGACGAGCCCTGCGGCTTCTGGCACGGTGGAGCCTTCAGCCAGTGGCTCGGGACACGACTTGGCGGCAGCAGCCCACTTGGTTGGGCAGCCGACATCGAGCGCAACACCCCCGACGGCTCGACTCCCGTCCAGGAGTTCTTCCGCCTCCTCGACGCCTACCGGAGCGACACGGCGCAGGATCCGGCACCCGGCACCACGACGACTCGACTTCCCGACGTCGAGTGCATGCTCAACACCTTCGTCGCCCTCTTCTGGAGCGCAAGCGTCTCCTCTACACAGGCGGCGAAACGTCTCGGAGACCGCGGTTTCCGCGTCATCCGGCTGGAAGTCGGCCAATGGAGCACGGCGCACGACATGCACCGCGCCATCGCTGTCGCCCTGCAGTTCCCCGACTACTAACGAGGGGTCCCGGTTCGGTGTCCGGGTGACCGGTGCGAGGCGGGGTCTGAGCCGGGGTGGAACGCCGGACCGGCGATGCGGGAGGCGTCACGGCAGCGACGGTACGCGGGACTGCCGCACGAGGTCCCAGACCTCTTGCGGGGTCCCGCTGGTGAGAGCGGCGGCGGCCAGAGATGCGCAGGCGTCGTAGCGGAGGCGGCGGATGCAGGCGCGGACCTCGTCGAGCGCGGCGGGGGCTACGGAGAGGATGTCGCAGCCGACGCCGATGAGGAGAGGGATGACCAGAGGGTGGGCGGCGGCATCCCCGCAGACGGAGACCTGACGGTTGTGGCGGTGCGCGGCCCTGACGACCTGCGCGATGGCGTCGAGGACGGCCGGGTGTGCGGCCATGGCCGGGGTGGCGGCGGGGTCGCGTCGGTCGATGCCCAGGATCTGGCTGGTGAGGTCGTTGCTGCCGATGGAGATGAAGGCCGCTTCGCAGGCGAGTTCATCCGCCGCGGCGACAGCTTCGGGCAGTTCGACCATGATGCCCAGTGGTGGTGCGCTGACGCCGAGTTCGGCTGCCGTGGTGTTGAGAAGTGCGCGGCAGGCGCGCAGTTCGTCGATGCTCGCGACCATGGGGATCATGATGCGCAGGTCGGTGTCGGATCCGGCGCTGAGCAGGCTGCGGAACTGGTCGGCGAAGGCGTCGGGCTGGGCGAGCATCAGCGGCAGGCCGCGGCCGAGCCGCTCGCCGTCATGATCCCGGGCGAGGAACGGCGGCAGTTTGTCGTCGGCGAAGTCGAGGGTGCGGACGGTGACGGTCTGTCCGTGCAGGGCGCGCAGGACGGGGACGAGGGCGGCCGCGTGCTGGTTGCGGGTGGGCCAGGAGGCGTGGTTGAGGAAGGGCAGCTCGGTGCGGAGCAGGCCGACCCCGTCGGCGCCCGCGGTCAGGACGGTCCGGGCCTCTTGCGGTGTGGCCACGTTGGCCCGCAGAACGATGTCGTGCTCGTCCAGCGTCCGGGCGGGCAGGTGGCGCTCTTGTGCGAGTGCGAGCCTGCGGCTCCGGGCAGCCTCTATGGCCTCCAGGGCAGTGGTGCGTTCGGCGTCGTCGGGATGGACCACTGCGGTGGCCCGGTTGGTGTCGAGGAGGACTTCCTGACCATCGGGCAACTCCAGCAGCCGCGCGTCGACGCTGAGCAGGAGAGGGATGCCCTGGGAGCGGGCGACGATCGCCGCGTGCGAGTTCGGGCCGCCGGTGACGGAGATGGCGCCGGTCACGGTCTGCCCGGGTTCCAGCAGGTCGGCGGCGCCGATCTCGTGGGCGATCAGGACGAGGGGCTGGTCGGGCGCGGGGGCCGTGTCGCCGTACAGGTAGGCCAGGACACGGCGGCCGACCTGGCGGACGTCGGCCGCACGGTCGGCGAGGGTCGGGGTGTCCAGGGCGGCGATGACCCCGGCGTAGGCGTCGACGGCCTGCCGTACGGCGACGGCTACCGGCTGGCCGCCGTGCGCTCGCTCGACGGCCTGGTCGCGCAGATCCGGATCCTGCGCGATGTAGCCGTTGACCTCCATGATGTCGGCCTGTTCGTCCTTGCCCTGTTCGCGCAGCGAGGTGGACAGCTCCAGCAGGCGGGCGGCGACGGCGTCGAAGGCGTCGGTGATCTGCTGCGCGCCGTCGACGCTGGTGCGCTGCGGCTGCGGGCTGCGGGTGGCGGGACGGTCGGTGCGGCGCAGGAAGCCCAACGCGGTACCGGCTGCGGCGGTGTGCCCTTTGTAGGTGAGGCGGTCGGTCATCGGGCCACCGCCGTTTCGGCGAGGGCGCGGAAGATCAGGGCGGTGGAGGCGGCACCGGGGTCGGGGTGGCCGATGCTGCGGGCGCCGAGGTAGGAGGCGCGTCCCTTGCGGGCCTGCAGCGGGGTGGTGGCGCGCAGGCCGTCCTCGGCGGCGTCCGCTGCGGCCAGGGCTGCCGCGGCGAGGTCGGCTCCGGCGTGGGCCTGCTGCTGGAAGGCGGCCAACGCGGGCGTGTAGGCGTCGATCATGGTCTTGTCGCCCGGCGTGGCCGCGCCGAGTTTCCGGATCGCGTCCAGACCGGGGGCGAGTGCGTGGGCGAATTCCTGGGGTGTGGCCCTGGGGGCATCCAGCATCTTGCCGATAGCGCGGAAGGCACTTCCGTACAGCGGGCCGGAGGCGCCCCCGATGCTGGAGACGAGGGTGGTACCCACCTTCACCAGCAGGGCACCGACGGTGTCCGGATCGGTGCCGTCCAGGGCCGTGGTGACGGCGGAGAAGCCACGGTGCATGTTGACGCCGTGGTCGGCGTCGCCGATGGCCGAGTCGAGCTGGGTGAGGTGGTCCTTCCGCTGGTCCACGGCGGCGGCGATGGCCTGCACCCACGCGCGGGCGAGGTCGATGTCCACGGGAGATCTCCGTTCGAGGCTTGCGTAGCGGGTTCAGGAAGGGGATGAGCCGGGGGACGGCCGCTCGATGCGGCAAGGTTGCGGTCCGGGGAGGGCGGGACAGCGGGGAGGCGCCGGCCCGGGTACTTGCGGATCGGGCGGCCCGCCCCCGGCTCGGTTCAGGCGCCCCAGCGCAGGGCGGGGGTGTTCACGGGCGCGTCCCACAGGGCCAGCATGTCGGCATCCGCTTTGCACACCGTGATGGAGACGCCCGCCATGTCCAGGCTGGTCACGTAGTTGCCGACCAGGCTGCGGGCGATGGTCACGTTCTTCGCGGCGAGCACCTCTGCGACCTCGTTGAACACCACGTACAGCTCGATGAGCGGGGTCGCGCCCAGGCCGTTGACCATGACGATGGTGTCCTCCCCGGCGGCCAGGGGCTGATCGTCGAGGATCGCCTCCAGGGCGGTGGCCACGATCTCCTTGGCGGGGCGGAGCTTCTCCCTGCGTCGGCCGGGCTCGCCGTGGATGCCGACGCCGACCTCCATCTCGTCCTCGGGCAGGTCGAAGCCGGGTTTGCCGGAGGCGGGCGTGGTACAGGCGGTCAGGGCCACGGCGAAGGACCGGGAGGAGGCATTGACCCGCTTGGCCATCTCGGCGACGGCGGCGAGGTCGGCGCCCTGCTCGGCGAGGGCTCCGGTGATCTTCTCGACGAAGACGGTGGCCCCGGTGCCGCGGCGGCCGGCGGTGTAGGTGGAGTCCTGGACGGCGACGTCGTCGTCGACCAGGACGGTTTCGACGGTTACGCCTTCCTCGGCGGCGAGTTCGGCGGCCATCTGGAAGTTGAGGACGTCACCGGTGTAGTTCTTCACGATGAACACCACGCCCGCGCCGCTGTCGACGGCCTGGGCTGCGGTGAGCATCTGGCCGGGGACGGGCGAGGTGAACACCTCGCCGGGGCAGGCCGCGTCCAGCATGCCCGGTCCCACGAATCCGCCGTGCAGGGGCTCGTGCCCGGAACCACCGCCGGACAGCAGGGCCACCTTGCCTGCTCGGGTGCCGCCCGCGCGGGTGATCACCTTGTTCTCAGTGTCGACGTTCAGCCCGGGGTGGGCAGCGGCGATACCGGACAGGGCATCGGCGAGGACTGCCTCGGGAGCGTTGATGAGCTTCTTCATGACAGGGCTCCTTCGGCCGTGGCGGGCTGGGCCGCCGGGCTCTCGGCGGGGGTTACGGCGACTGCCTTGTTGAGGGCGACGTAGAGGAGGCCGGCGGCGACGGCGCCGATCACCTCAGCGGCCAGGTAGACGGGCAGCTGGTCCCAGTGGACCGTGCCCCCGAACAGCTCACCCGTGATCATGGGGCCGAGTGTCCGGGCGGGGTTGATGGACGCCGCGGTGGCCGGCGCCACCGGGATGATGATCGCGAAGACACCGAGGCCGATGGCCAGTCCCGCGAAGCCGCCGGGCGCACGCCGGTCGATGGCGCCGAACACGATGAACGCGAGGAGGAATGTGCCGACCGCTTCGGCGAAGAAGGCCTGCCCGGCGCCGACACCGGTGCCATAGGCGGCGATACCGAGGCCGACGTCGACCGCCTTCTTCCCCAGGACCCCCACGATCGCGAGCGCGCCCAGCACCGCTCCGGCCACTTGGGCCGCGATGTAGCCGGGGACGTCCCGCCAGGGCATCTTCTTCGTAGCCGCCAGGGCCAAGGTGATGGCCGGGTTGATCTGGCAGCCGGAGATGTGGCCGATCGAGTAGACCATCGCGATGACGACGGTGGCGAACGCGAGCGAGATCATTCCCAGCTGCGCCATGGTGAACGGGGCGTCGCCGCCGACGATGAGCGTCGCGGGGACCGAACCGACGCCGATGAACACCAGCACGGCGGTGCCCAGCGTCTCGGCGAGAAGTTTCTGAGGGTAGGTGTTCTCTTCCATATTTGGGCGCCCATGCCACATTGCATGGGGCGCTCACCTCCTCCGCATGAGCGGGCTGTGAAGGGGAGGGGGCCGCCAGGTGGTCGGGGGTCGGGCAACCTGGCGGCCGGCCCAGGGGAACCGGAAAGTCAGCGACATCCCGGCAAACAGTTCATCATTGATGAACGATGTTCCGAGCATTAAGTCCCGCGTTTCGACGCCTGTCAAGGGGTTCCCGCAACTTGCCCGGGCAGCGGACGGCGAGGAATCGCTGCGGCATCGTTGTCGCGAGTGAGGGGCGCGACAAGGGCCGTCGCCCGGTGCGGATGGCGCCGATTAGGCGGATCGGACAGCATCACGGGCGTCTCCCCGACCGCAGCGCTGATCGCGGGTGATCTCCGGCGCGGTCACCGCAGACCCTTGCCTCCCCGGCCCAGCCGGCGAGTGCCCCACGAGGCCGACGGTTGCGGTGCCTCCGGGCGCCGTGCCGGGCAACCCGCGACAGGGGGTCGATACGCACCGCCGGGACGCGGTCGGCGGCGAGCGCCGCCTGTCGCATCAGAAAAATTCCCATGAGTTCTGTATTGCTGAACAACGTTCCGAGAATTAACGTTGCCATTCATGAACGCACCTGTTGGCATCGTCCTTGTGTCCCACAGCGCCGAGCTTGCTTCGGGCCTTCGCCTGCTGCTGGAGCAGATCGGCTCGGATGACGTACCTCTCGCCATCGCCGGAGGAACCGATGACGGCCGCATCGGCACCAGCTACGACCTGGTTCTCAAGGCGATCACGGACGCTGACCGCGGTGGCGGCGTCGTCGTCCTTCCCGACCTCGGCAGCTCCGTCCTGACCGCCCGCACCGTCCTGGAAGACCACCCCCGCCCCGACGTCACCCTCGTCGACGCGCCCTTCGTCGAAGGAGCCGTCGCCGCCGTCGTCACCGCCGCATCCGGCGCCGACCTCAAGACCGTCGCCGACGCCGCCAAGGAGGCCCGCAATGTCCCCAAGCTCTGACTCCGCCGCAACGACCACGGCAAGCCACGAATGCGCCGTCGTCCTGCCCGTCCACCTGCACGCCCGCCCGGCAGGCCAACTCGCGCGCGCCGCAGCCGGATTCACCAGCACCGTGCAGCTCGGGTACGCCGGCCGGACCGTCAACCCCACAGGCGTCCTGGCTGTAATGGGCCTGGGCGCCACCGCCGGAAGCACCGTGACCGTGCGTGCCGAAGGCCCCGACGCGGAACAGGCCGTCACGGCACTGGCCGGCATCCTCGCCACGGCCGAATAGCCCCGCCGCCTCCGCACCAACGCGCCTCCGGTTGCGGCGGTGCACTCAGCCAAACGGATGCACCGTGAAGTGCGGGCTCACCGAAACTGGTCTTGCCGCTCGGCTTCTCCCGCCTCATGACCGCGGCGATGATCCCGTCCCGGCAGGGCGGCGACATCCTCTCAGGCGGCGACGTAGTGCATCGTCATCGACGCGGTGGCACGCCCGGCATGGCGCATCAACACGTGGACGGACAGGCTGAGTTCGGCGAGTCGGGTCAGCTTGGTGTGGCGGAATCGGCAGGTGAGGCTGAGCCCACGGGCTTGCCCTTGCTGTCGGTGATCTTCACGGTCATCCCGCTCGACCAGGACGCGGCGAACCCGTTCTTCCAGCTCATAGCCTCGGGTTACGAGCAGGGCTCGGTGATGGTGACCTCGAACCAGCCCTTCGGACGCTGGGGAGAGACCTGGTGGGACATGGTCGTCTTGCCCGGACCGCCGGTGGATAGCCCCATCCCCTCCGCGGTCCGCTTGGCGGCGGCCAGGTTCGTGATGGGCGCCTGGAGGACGGGCACGTTCTCGCGGTTCGTCTCGGACGGTTACGGCTTCCGGTTCGACCGATGAGGGATGCCGCTGCAGCATCAGCGTGACGGTAGGCCCATGGGATTGGGAAAGGGGATGGTACCGGAGGTGAAGACCTGGTCCGCAAGAACGCTCAGCGAGCCGAGCAGTCGGTCTGCTTCACTTTGAGTGAGGGCTAGGTAGGGGACGGCGGCGAGACTGTCTGTGCGGACCTCGACATGGGTGTGCAAGGCGCGCCCCTCCGAGGTGGGATGGCCGTTCTTCAACAAACCCCGCGCGGTCAGACCGCTTGTTGCCGCCTGCCAATCCTGAGTGGACCAGCCGCGATTGTCCCGCAGAATCTCCACGGGCGCATCCCTGCACGCAGCGAAGAGCACGTGGGCCTCACATCCGTTCAGGCCCTCGGCAGTCAGCAAGGCGACGTGCCCGTCACCGCGATGCTCGCGCAGCGCAGTTGCGGCTTGCCAGAGTGCGCTGACATGGTCATCCGGAGTGGGCAAGCCACGGTTGGCGGCGAACAGCGAACGTCCGGCCCCGTCTGCTGCCGCGATTGTCCGTCCCAGCAGTGGCAGGAGCTCTACGGCAGTCTCCCCCACCGCCGGCGCAATTCGGCGCAGCGCTGCGGCGGCCGCCTTCTGGCGAGCGTGAAGCACGGCCTCGGGTGCAGCGAACTCCCATGCGCTCGGAATGGCGCGTCGCACCATGGCGGGGTGGAAGTTGAAGAATGCAGCCTCCACGACACCCGCCGCCACCGCTCCCAATGGCGCGGCCCGGGCTGCAAAGTAGCCCATCCAAAAACCCCGCAGGCCGACTTCACGATTGGCTTCGCGACTCTCGGGCGCAAAGTACGTCACCGCGTGCAATGCTTCGAGGCCATGCCATACCGTACGCGCAAAAGCTGTCTCCACTGCGCCAGCCTTTCACGAATGCGCCCTGAATGGATGCCGTTGGACCACTGGCGCAGAGCTGCGGCGGATTACCGCCGGGGCGAGCGAGCAGCCGTCTTCGTGCTTCGGAGGTGATCGACTACGGTGGAGCGCCCACCATCCGCCGCGCCAGGATGTCGCTGATCACCACCCAGCGTGCTTCCCCACCGGGAACCGCAACGAGCTGCTCGGTGAGCGTGGTTGACCAGCCGGTGTACGTGCCGGTTGGCCGGGTGGTGCAGCGGCAAACCCCGGCACACGTACGCGCCGAGCGGAGGGAACTCCATCTCGGCCGCTTCCGCAGCGCCCGTGCACCCACCCGTACGACGACGTACGTGGGCCCGGCGAGGGTCGCGTGCCACGTCGTCCGGGGCGACGCGCTCCGGGCCTCGTGGAACGGCAGGGCACCAGAAGGCCTCGACGGACGCGTGATTCATGAAGTTCGATACGCCCGCCCCCAACTGTGCGTAGCGTGCACGCCGTTCCGGTGTCGCCATTATTGATTCCTCCCCACCCGAGGAGAGTTATGAACGACCACGAATCGACCGTCCTGTACGAGACGAAGCACCGCAAGGCGTATCTCACACTGAACCGTCCGGACCGGCTGAACGCCATCGACTCCCGGATGCCCAAAGACCTGGCGGCGGCCGTCAAGCGGGCCAACGAGGACTCCGAGGTGCACGTCATCGTGCTACAGGGCGCCGGACGCGCCTTCTGCACCGGGTACGACCTGAAGATCTTCGCCGAGAGCGGGCAGGGAGCCCAGGGCTCGGCGGACGGTGACGGAGTCTGGGACCCGATCAGGGACTACACCGCGATGAAGGGATTCACCGACGACTACTTCTCCCTGTGGCGGTCGTTGAAACCCACCATCGCCAAGGTGCACGGCCATGCCGTCGCAGGCGGCAGCGACGTCGCCCTGTCCTGCGATCTCGTGATCATGGCGGATGACGCCCGGATCGGTTACATGCCGGCCCGGGTCTGGGGCTGCCCCACGACTGCCATGTGGGTGTACCGGCTGGGGGCGGAACGCGCCAAGCGCATGTTGCTGACCGGCGACACCATCGACGGCCGGACCGCCGCGGACTGGGGGCTGGTCCTTCAGTCCGTGCCTGCGGACGAGTTGGACGCAGAGGTCGACAAGCTCGCCGACCGTATCGCCGGGGTTCCCGTCAACCAGCTCGCCATGCAGAAACTCATGATCAACCAGGCTTACGACAACATGGGGCTGCAAGGCACTCAGATCCTGGCAACGCTGTTCGACGGCATCACCCGCCACTCGCCTGAGGGGCGCTGGTTCCAGGAGTTCGCCGCCACCCACGGCTTCCACCAAGCTGTCGCCTGGCGCGACTCGGGCCGCTGGATACCCAACGGCGGGGGTCCGCTGCCGACACCGGAAGACCTCGAGGACCACTAGAACCCTGTCCTACATGGTGAGGGGAGGTCGGCCTCGATATGGGGCGGGGTACGCGAAGTTGCTTGGGACGGTCTGTGGGGCTCGCGTAGCCGCTGATCCCGCCGTCTGGCCAATGCCCACTCCCTGCGACCCGGTGCCGACTTCTTCCGGGCTGATGGGTTCTGCGCGGTGAGCCAGGTAGGGCTCCACCTGGAAGAGCTGTTCTTCCTGGCGGCTCCGGAGATCTGGGGGGTGTCGGTGCCGGACGACGGCGACGTGATCGCCTCCCCCACGAGGGCGGGCTATCTGCTTCCGGCCTGCCCACACATCATCAGCGACAGGTAGCGGACAGACCACCGCCCGTCAACGAGGCTGCCAGCTCCGTCGCGGACGTGAAAATCGGACTGGGCAGCACGAACCGGCTACTCCTGCTGCTCCAGTTGGGCCACCGTGCGGACTGCCTCATCCGCGGCCTGGCGCGCATCCCGCAAGCTGCGCTCGGCAGCCTCCACCGCCGCTCCTGCCTGTGCCACGGCCTGTCCGGTCTCGGATCGCGCATGCTGAGCCTGCTCCAGCTCATGCTCCAGGCGGCGCAACCGCTGTTCCACCTGCTGGGCGCTCTCGACAGCTGCCCGCTGTGCCTCTTGCGCCTCGCCGAGGTCCCGCTCGCTTCGACGGGCTTCGGCAGCCGTCTCCCGCGCCGTCGTGCGAGCACGCTCGAGATCACGTCGGCTCCGCTCCTCGTCGCACTTCGGCTTCTTCTGCGCCGGGGCGGCATCGACCGGTGCCGGGCGGGTCGGAACGGCCGCCGGGGTGATGATGTCGAAGTCGACCGCGGCATCGGGCACCGACACGAGCTGTCCCTTCGCCCACTGCTCGGCTACCTCAGTTCTGGCGAGCACGGCATGGAGGATTTGCTCGATCTCACGCTGCACCGTGTCGCTCACTGGCTGCCCGGCGCCACGGGCCAGGGCGGCGGCTGTACGGGAAAGCACGGTGACAAGCTGGTGCTGCTGTCGGCTTGCCGCCCGCAGCTGCTTCGCATCGAGTGTCCGGTGAGCTTCGCGGAGCGTCTCCCCCAGCGCCAGGAACTGTGCGGTTTCCCCCTGCTGTGCGCGGGAGAGCAGGTTGGCGGCCCAAGCGGCGAGCGCCGGCCGGCGCATGGCGGCGATCGATTTCGCAGCCGCGGTGTCCTTCGCCTTGCGTGCCTCGACCACATACGCGTCCCGCGCCGCCACGAACTCTGACGGCCGCAGGCCGTACAGCTCTTTGGCTACCCGCTCGACATCCACGCCCCTACTGTGCGCTGTCTGAGACCGGCCGACGCGATCTGGGCCGAAGCCGCTCCGCCAGAAGAAGGGCTCGATCACCCCTACGGTCGGTACAGAGAGCTCCGATGCGCCCGGACCTCCAACGCCACCGGGCCCCTCCGCTGCCCGGAAGGCGGTGTGGGCCGCTCTCGAGTTGCCCGGACGTGTCACCGTGCGGGACAAGCCGGATGCGGTGCCGCCACCCGCCCCCTCGGCGGTCAAGGGTACCTACGGTGAGCTGTGGCACGGCGGATAGCGTGCGGTGCATGGATATGGCGGGGGTCTCTTCCGCTGTGCCCAGGCGGGCTGACCGGCACTGGAATCTGGGGCCTCTGGCGGGCCGAGGCCTCGGATACGGCGCCGCTTGGACATGCCGATGCGGGGCGGCGTTTCGCGCCTCGCTGACCTGTGTCGCGTGCAGCGGGGGCGCGCCCAGCCGCTCGGCCCCGTACTGCCAAGCCTGGTCAGTACGGGGCCGGGCGGGGTCGACGAGACCGCCTGGCCGATCAGCTCACAGGGTGCCCGACCGATGGGTCCTGGTGACTCACTTGGCCTGGACCACCCAGGTGATCTGGCGGTTCGAGGTGTTGCCGTCGCAGTCGGCCGCAACGAAGGTGACGTCGAACTCGCCTGGCTGGGTGGGCTTGCCGGTGACCACACCGGTAGCCTTGTCCAGAGTCAGCCCCGGGGGCAGGCCGGTGGCGGTGAACGTGACGCGCTGACGCTGAGGGTCGGGTGCCTGCAGGCGCACCATGACCTCCGCACCGACCGCATTGGTCTGGTAATTGACCCACTTCAACGATGGAGCCTGCGGAGCCGCGGGTACCGGGTCGCTGCCGTCAACTCCGACCGCGAGCCATGCCGCGGCCACGGTCTTGGCTTCGGTGCTGTTCTTACCGTAAAGGTCAGCCGCGGCGCGCAGGGTGCCGGCGCGGGCACCGGAGAAGTTGGAATTGGGGACCAGGTAGCGGGTCAGCGCGCGGTACCAGATCTTTCCGGCTTTGTCGTTGCCGATTCCCTTGACCGCCGGAGCCTTGCCGCAGGTGGGGCTGTTCCCCCACTGCGACTTCCCACTGCCAACAGCCAACTGGTAGAAGAACTTGTTGCTGATCCCACCAATACGGTGATTGGGTTCCTCTCCCTCCCCGACACCGGGCGTCCAACATCCCTTGGACACCCCGTCCTTGGTGGGGTCGTCCATGTACCGCAGGGGCTTCCCGCTCACACCCTCGCCGATGGTGTAGTCCGGCAGGTCCTTGCCGTTGTTCGCAGAGAACTCCACCAGGGTGCCGAAGATGTCGCTGGTGGATTCGTTCAGACCCCCGGCTTCGCCGTTCAAGGCCAGGCCCGCGGTCATGCCGGTGATCCCGTGCGTCATCTCGTGCGCCACCACGTCGGTGGTGTTCCATGCCGCGTTGCCAGCCACCGCAGGACCCAGGACCATGCAACCACACTCCGGGTCGTACTGGGCGAAGAACTCACCGTCGGCCGGGCCCACGTCGGTGAAGACCCGGGGTCCCACACCGTCGTCGTGGATGCCCCGCCTCCCATGTTGTTTCAGGAAGTAGTCCCAGGTCCGTGAGGCCGCGTGGAAGGCATCCACGTCGGTGGTCTGCCGGTCGTCCTTGCTTCCGTTGCCCCAGACGTTGTCGGCGTCCGTTGAGGGTCTGCCGGAATCCCATCCTTGCTGGTAGTCGTTGGCCATGTTGCGCACCTGGAGGCCGCCGCGTCCAGGGTCCACCAACATGTACTCACCGCTGGCGTTTCGGCTCGCGCTGACCTCCACGTCACCGTTGTGGTAGCCATGCCCGAGCCCCTTGTTCGGTGTAACCGCCTGGGCCGCACCGGTCGTGCCCAGAGCAGCCACCGCCGCTGCTGACACGATCGCTTTCCATGTGTTCTTCACGGCCGGTAGGAAGGCCGAGGGCGGAATGAGGTTGCCTCATTCCGGCGAAGTTCGGGAACGGATTCAAGGAGCCGTCGCGACATTTGCTGATCAGCTCACGGTCACAAACCCGGCCAGACGCTCGGCTGGGGTGTCCCTGCCGAGCGATTTGCGTGGGCTGCCGTTGAGCTCGGCGGCTGGACCTCGGATGACGGCTCGACGCCGAGCGGGTGGCGGACCCGGAACCGCCGTCCGATCCGGCGACGGCCGCCCACGCCCGTACCGTCACCGGGAACCGGCTGCGGACCTGCGGCCCGCGTCCCCACCGGCCGGTCGTGCCCGTCACAGGTTCACCGGTACGTGGCCGGCTGGTGTGCGCCGCTGCGCCCCTGGGTGCCCCGCAGGGCGCGCGAGATCGATACCAGCAGGTCACGGTCCTGCGTCTCAGCCCGGCGAACGGCGGCCACCGCGCCCGCGGCCTGATCCGGTACCGGTGGCGCCTCGCGCGCACGGGCGTCGGACGCCGCGGTGAACATGGCTGCCAGACCGGCGGCCGCCGCTTCGCGCCGCGGGGTCCCGCTCTCCCTGGCCCGCCGGTACACCTGCTCGCGTATGTCGTCCGCGCAGTGGGGGGACAGCTCGCGCATCCAGTCGTGAATGGTCGTCATCCGGTAGAGGAGCACCTGCTCGGGACCGGCGTACCACGGCGGGGGGAGAAAGATGCTGTCGTTCCGGGTGTTCTCGGGGCTGCTGACCAGGCGCCACAGAGGCCGCAGGGCGGTGATGCCGATCAGGGGCTGCCACACACGGTCGATCAGCGCGGGTCCGTATGCCGGCACGAGGAGTCCTACACCGATCATCATCCCGCTGGCAGAAATGAAGGGCGGCAGGCTTTCGTTCAGGGCGTCCCAGTCCCGGCCCGCCCACCGGGCTGCGATGGCGGCCACCTTGAAGGAGCCGAAGACGACATTGGCCAGGCCCGCGATCACCAGGACCGTCAGCCCGACGCGCAGGCACGAGTCGACCGACGTACGGGACCTGTGTGACGTCTTCTCGCGGACGTCGAGGATCCAGTCCCAGCACACGACTGCCGTGGCCAAGCCCGCGGCAATGTACGCGAGCAGGTAGAGCACGAGCATCTGGCTGATGAAGGGCGTCGCGGCGTAGTAGGTGTCGAAGTCACGCGGACGCTCCACCGGGACGTCGCCCAACGCGAAGAGCCCCACCAGCACGGCGATCACGACACAGCAGCCGATCTGCCACACCCGCACGCGCCGACGCGTGCGCGCGAGGTCTTCCGACTCCCCTCTCCAGTAGTCCAGCAGCACCAAGGACGCGCAGGCGTAGGCGGTCATGATGCAGTGAACGAGCAGGGCCGAGAGATTACTGATGCCGGAGAGCCGGTTGACGTCCGCGACCGTGGGCGGAGCCGAGAGAACGAAGCCCGCGCAGGGCAGGAACAGCAGGGCGTTCACCGCCCGGACCGTGGGGCTGCGCCACCTGCGCAGCAGCCCGGGCGCCTTCACCAGCAGGGCCGTACCCAGTACGGCGGCTGCGAGGTAGTAGTCGGTTCCTTCCGGCATCAGCCGCGCCCTCCGAGAGAAGCCCAGATACGGCCCACCCGTTCGTCAGGGGCGGTGTGGCTGCGCGTACCCTGCAGGAAGGGCCGGAACTTCGCCGCCAGCAGGCGGCCGAACCTCTCCGCACGCCGTTCCTCTTCCAGGTCGTAGTCCGTGCGCGCGGCCGCGTACGCGACCGCGTCACCGAGATTCCACCGCTCTCCGAGCAACCGGGCCGCCGCGTCTCCCCCGGCCGGTTGGGGCAGGCCGGGCCCGCGCTCCTTGCGGTGCCACAGCTCGTGCCCCAGGATCACCATCTGATGCAGGGGAAGGGTGTTCTCCTCCACCGCGACCACCTCGTGGTCACCGAGGTCGAGCCAGAGCCCGCTGACCGTGTCCGGCGGGAACGCCACCGTCACGAAACGGACCTCACGCCCGCTACTCTCCGTCAAATAGGCACAAGTCGCCCGCAGAAGGCCATGCGACTCCCTTACCGTCGAACCCATCGCTCCGGCGAACAGTTCGTCCCGGTGACGCCTCATCGCACGGGAGGTACCCACCGCGTCCCACATCTCTTTCCCACCCGGACATATCCCAACGCACCGCTCGTCAGGCGCGCATACGCGCGCATTCTGTCAGTTCGCCGGACCATGAACCGACGAGGGTGCGACCGGTCGGCCCCGGGGTGGGGCAATGGAGGACGGAACGTCACCAGGCGCCCGGCCGCCGTCACTCAGCCCCGACCCGCGCCGAAGGGCAGTCCGGAGACCCGGGCGAGAGCGCCGGCTACCGGTCCCCGGCCGCGCCGCGCTCCCGGGCGCGCTCCTCGCGCGAACGGCGGGCGATGGATTCGATGAGGGCGATGATGGGCTGCGCGGTGTCGTCCGGCACGTCGGCCAGCGCGCGTGCGGCATAGTTCACGACGCCGAGATCCGAACCGGGGCGAGCGGCGAGGCCGCTGCTCCTGAGCCGCTCGAGGTCCTCGTCCTGTCGGGCGACCGTCCGTTCCAGGAGGTCCTTGTGGATCCGCTGCAGCACCCGGTCCAGCGCCTCGGCCGGCTCGGCGACCAGGAACTCGATGCTCTCCCCGAAGAAGGCTGCGATCCCGGCGGCATGCTTGAGGTTGGGAGCCTTGCCCGTCTTGATCATCTTGTCGAGCCACTGAGCGCTCGTACCCGCCCCGGCCGCGATCTCCGCGAGCGAGTACTGCCGGCGGCTGCCGTCCGGGGACGCCTTGAGCCTTGTCGCGCGCAGGAACAGGATCCGCTCCACCACCTGGCGGTGCTGATCCTCCGGGTCCAGCGCTCCGCTGCGGGTCGACGGGAGCGCCCTTGCCGACCTGCCACGGAGCAGCGCGTCCACGGCCTTCGGCGGCAGTCCTGAGGCATAGGACAAACCGCCCTCCCCTTCGACCCGCAGGACCTCGTCCGGCTTCAGCCCGCTGCGCTCCGCCAGCGAGGCGACACTCCTCGCGGTACCGACGGGGTCCGGAGCAGACCTCTCACTCACACAAACCCCTTGATCGACCTGGTTGTCGCGTACGTTCGGAACGAGCAAGACAGTAGCCTCCGCACGACGGACCAGGCAATCACAACTGAATGGCGATCAACCACGGTTGCGCCATGACCGGAGTCGGTGGCGTCACACCGCCTCGGCACGCGCGGCGGAATCCGGACGACCATGTGAACGCCCAGACGTCCGGGGCGCCGCGGTGCCGGGCTCTTCGCAGTGACGCGCCGGACTGACTGCCTGCCCTGCCTCTGGGAGGTGCCGGCTACCGCTTGCCCGGCTGCTCGGCTTGGTAGCGGCCGAGGAACATGGCGATGGCCTCTTCCACGACCAGTTCGATGGGGGGAAGGTCCTTGATGGCTTCGCCGATCGCCATGACGTGCGGCCAGATGGCGAATTCCTGGATGAGTCCGAGGAACTGGCGCGCCGCCAGATCCGGTTGAGGGCAGTCCAGGGCGCCGGACTCGGTCATCTCGGCCAGGCACCTGCTGAACATCCTCGCCAGTGGCGCCTTGCCGAGGCGGTAGAAGTCCGCGGAGACCCAAGGGAGTTTCCGGGACTCGGCGATGACCAGTCGAGTGAAGGCGATCTGATCCTTCTCGTTGATGAAGTCGAGGAGGGTCTCAGCGAAGTGCCGGAGGAAGCCGGCCGGGTCGGAGTAGTCGCGAACGAGGCTGGCTTCGATGTCGTCCAGTCCGAAAGCCGCCCAGTGGTACTCCATGGTGGCCCGGAAAACCGCCTCTTTGCTTCCGAAGAGGTTGTACACGGTTTGTCTGGCCACGCCGGCGTGCTTCGCGATGAGGTCGAGGTTGACACCGTCGTAGCCGAATTCGAGGAACAGGTCCCTCGAGGACCGCAGGACCTTCTGACTCGTGGCGCTTGGAGGCTTCTGAGGTGCACGGATGACCGGCTGAGGGCTCTGTGGGGGCATCGCATACCTTCCGGGCTGTGTACGGGTCAGTCTAGTTGCGATCTCCTTGCGGCGGCCTGCCGGACCCGGACGGAGGGGGCGGCCCCGCAGCGAGCCGGTAGTCGACGCGGACGCGGGTCGCAGTGGTGTCTGCGATGTACTGCACGGAGTGCGCGAGGCATTCGACGATCTGCAGTCCGCGGCCGTTCTCCCCTTCGGCCTCGGATGGCTGCTGCCGTTGCGCCGGGGCCTTTGCGCCGGAGTCGGTGACCTCGATGGTCAGTGATCGCGAGGAGGCGGTGACCATGATCGTCATCGTCTCCCTCCCGTGTTTCGCCGCATTCGCGGCGAGCTCTCCGATGATCAGCAGCACGGAGTCCTGATCAGCTGGGCTGATGCTCCAGGCCGGCAGGTGGCCTGCGACGTGTCTGCGGGCAATGGGCACATAGCGCTCCTGCGCCGGCAGGGAGACGGACGCCGGGCGGTACCTCGGGGGGGATGGAGGAGTGGCCATGGTTGATGCCGCCGACTGGACTGGGGGGGCAGATGTCTTGGTCATCGGACTCACCGAGCCATTAGATTGGACAGTACAGTCCAGTCTAGTCCCGTTCTGTCCCGGATGTCACCCCCCTGTCCCTGCCGGGGGTGCTCGCAGGGGCCCGCTCCCGCTGTGGGGCCTGTCAATGGGCCCGACGGCTCGATCGTCCGCGGCCGGCCGCCGAGTACCTCATCTCATGGCGTCATGGCGCTGGACGCGGGACTGGAGTGCGGCCGGGCTCGGGACGAGGTCAGGACGCGAGCGGCGTGGAGGGAGCGATGGCGCCCCGTTCCTGCTCGTACGCCGCGGCGGCACGCAGCAGGGTGGCCTCCTCGAAGGGGCGGCCCATGAGCTGCATGCCGATGGGCAGGCCGGTGCCGTCGAGACCGACGGGCAGGGAGACGGACGGGATTCCGGTGATGTTGGCGGGTGCGCAGAGCCTGACGTAGGCATCGGTGACCGTTTCCCTGGTGCCGTCAGCCCACTGGAACTCGTGCTGACCGGTCATGGCCGCGGTGGCCGGGACGCTGGGTGCCGCGATGAGGTCGACCCGGTCGAACAGGGTTGACCAGGCGCGGCGCATCAGGGTCCTGGAACGCTGCGCACGGAGGTAGTCGATGGCCGGGACCAGTGCGCCGGCCTCCAGTAGCACCCGCACGTCCGGGTCGTAGAGTTCCGGTGCCCTGCGAAGGTCTTCCTCGTGGTAGGAGGTCGCCTCGGGGACCATCAGTCCCCACTGGGTCGCCTGAACGTACTGCGTCATCGGGACCTCGACGTCCACCAGCTGGGCACCCAGTCCGGCGAGTCGCGCGACGGCCGATCGCACCGCGTTCTCCACTTGGGGGTCGACGTGGTCGAAGAAGTAGTTGAGGGGTACACCCACGCGCAGCCCGGTGAGATCCCGGCCGATGTCGCGCAGGCAGTCCTGCGGCTCCCGGTGGCTGCTGGCGGGGTCGTTGGGGTCATGACCCATGAGGGCGTTCAGGACCAGTCCCGCATCCTCGACCGTGCGGGTGATCGGACCGACGTGGTCCAGGGACCAGGACAGCGGGGTCACACCGTGCCGTGAGACCAGGCCGTAGGTGGGCTTCAGGCCCACCACGCCGGTCAGCGCCGAGGGGACTCTGATGGAGCCCCCCGTGTCGGTGCCCAGGGCGAAGATCGCCTCGCCCACGGCCACCGCGGCGGCGGATCCGCCGCTCGATCCACCGCAGACTCGCTCTGGCGCCCAGGGGTTGCGGGTCTGCGGCGTGGTCAGACCGTAGGCGAACTCATGGGTGTGGGTCTTGCCGATCAGGACGGCTCCGGCGCTGTCGAGCCGGGTGGCCGCGGTGCTGTTCTCCGTCGGCACGCGGTTGGCCCGGACCAGCGAGCTGGAGGTCGTCGGTACCCCGGCGGTGTCGATGAGGTCCTTCAGCCCCATGGGGATTCCGTGGAGCGGACCGCGGGGACCGGCTGCGGTGATCTCCCGCGCGGCCCGGGCCGCCGCGCGGCGCGCGGATTCGGCGACGACCGTCACGTAGGCGTTGAGGTATTCCTCCATGGCGGCGATCCGGCCGAGGACCGATTCGGTCAGTTCGACGGGCGACAGCCGGCCGGCCGCCAGGGCTCGCGACGCTTGACCGAGGGACAGTTCGTACGGCTGCATGATCCTCATTCCTCTGCTGCGGCGTAGGCGGGTGCCGGGGGCGTCTCTCCGAGGTGGAGCGTGCGCAGCGCGCTGAGAACGCTCTGGACGTGGTTCGCCGTGGCGGACACTGCTTCCAGCCGATCGTCGGCCAGGGGCAGTCCGGCCCGGCGGGACCATTTCGCCGCGTCTTCCAAGGAGAGATCGAGGGTCATCGGCCTGTCCTTTCGGGGTGGTCCCCCAGAGGGGAGGAGTCGTTGCGCAGAATGTCGCGGAGGGTTTCGAGCACCGTGGGGTCGTCGATGGTGGAGGGCGGTGCGCAGTCCACACCGTCCGCGATGTCGCGCATGGCCCGCCGGAGGATCTTGCCGGAACGGGTCTTGGGCAGGGCGCTGACGACGTCGACCCGGCGGAGGGAGGCGACGGGTCCGATGCCGTGGCGGACCCGGTCGACGAGTTCCGCGCAGATCTCCTGCGGGGCACGGTCGACTCCCGCCTTGAGGACCACCAACGCGCGTGGCACCTGTCCTTTGAGCGCGTCCCGGACTGCGATCACGGCACACTCGGCCACCTCCGGATGGGCGCTGAGCACTTCTTCCATCGCGCCACTGGACAGACGGTGACCGGCGACGTTGAGGACGTCGTCGGTGCGGCCCATGACGTATACGTAACCGTCTTCGTCGCTGCGGCCGCCGTCCCCGGTGAGGTAGTAGCCGTCGTACGTGGAGAGGTAGGAGCCGACGTAGCGTTCGTCGTCGTTCCACAGGGTGGTCAGGGTGCCCGGTGGCAGCGGCAGTCTGACGGCGACCGCTCCGTCCTCGCCGGGCGGTGCCTGGTGGCCCGCCCCGTCGAGAATCCGCACGTCGTAGCCCGGTACGGGTAGCGTGGGTGAGCCCGGCTTCGCGGGGTGCGGCTCCAGGCCCATGGGGTTGGCGACGATCGGCCAACCGGTCTCTGTCTGCCACCAGTTGTCGACGACGGGCACGCCGAGCAGGTCGCCGGCCCAGTGGTAGGTCTGCGTATCGAGCCGCTCTCCGGCCAGGAACAGATGGCGCAGGGAGCGGGTGTCGTGGGCGCCGAGCAGCTTGCCCTCGGGGTCCTCCTTCTTCACCGCGCGGATCGCGGTGGGTGCGGTGAACAGTGTGGTGACGCCGTGGTCGGCCACGACTCTCCAGAAGGCCCCCGCGTCGGGAGTCGCGACGGGCTTGCCTTCGTACAGCACGGTGGTGCAGCCGGCGATCAGGGGGCCGTAGACGATGTAGGAGTGGCCCACGACCCAGCCGACGTCGGAGGCGGCCCAGAAGACGTCGCCTGGACGGGTGTCGAAGATGTACTCCATGGACCAGCGCAGTGCGACGGCATGGCCCCCGTGGTCGCGCACGACGCCTTTGGGCCGGCCGGTGGTGCCGGAGGTGTAGAGGATGTAGAGCGGGTCGGTGGCCGCGACGGTCACGCAGGGCACCGGTGCGGCCGTGGCGACCGCTTGGGCCCAGTCCAGGTCCCGTCCGGGGGTGAGTGGGGCGGCGCACTGAGGGCGCTGGAGCACCACGCAGTGGTCCGGTGTGTGGTCGGCCTGGGCGAGGGCGTCGTCGAGCAGGGGTTTGTAGGGCACGACGCCCTTGGGTTCGATTCCGCACGAGGCCGTGATGACCACCCTGGGCCGGGCATCGTCGATCCGCGCGGCCAGTTCGCGGGAGGCGAATCCACCGAAGACCACCGAGTGGACCGCGCCGATGCGGGCGCAGGCGAGCATGGCGATCACCGCTTCGGGGACCATCGGGAGATACAGCACCACGCGATCACCCTTGACCACGCCGAGTCCGGCCAGGAGCCCGGCGATACGGGCGGTCTCATCGCGGAGCTGCCGGTACGTGTAGGTGGTGCGGCTCGCGGTGAGCGGGCTGTCGTGGACGAGGGCGAGGCGGTCGCCGTGGCCGGCGTCGACGTGCCGGTCGACGGCGTTGTGACAGGTACTCAACCGGCCGTCGGGAAACCAGCGGTACAACGGTGCCCTGGAGTCGTCCAGGGCCCTTGTGGGGGGCACGGTCCAGTCGATCAGTTCGGCCGCCTCCAGCCAGAACCCCTCGGGGTCTTCGAGGCTTCGGCGGTAGGTGGCCGTGTACCTGCCCGTCTGCGGCGATGCTGCTGCCATGGAGGTTCTCCTGTCTGCGGGAAACCGGTCCGGAAAGGCGTTCCCCTCGTCCCAGGGCGGTTGCCGCCCGGGGACGAGGCACTTTGTCGACTACGTGCCGGTCACGGACACCGGCGCGCTGGTTGCGGGCGCGGGTGTGGTGCCGGTGATGGCCTCGACCGACAGGCCGGTGGTGCGGACACCCCATATGGCGAGGGAAAGGGCGGGGACGAGGAGTGCTACGGCGACGAGGACGAAGACGGCGACCGCGCCCTGGCTGTAGAGGAGGGGAACGAGGTAGAAGGGGGCCGCGACCGCGGAGAGGCGGCTGAAGGAGTAGAGGATGCCTGTGGAGGTCGTCCGCAGGCTCGTGGGGAACTGTTCGAACTGGTAGACGCGGCCCGAGTTGGACATCAGGTTGGCGGTGAGGGTGAAGAAGAAGCCGCAGGTGACAATGGTGACCGCGGAGTTCGCGCTGCCGTAGCCGATCCCGAAGGCGGCCATACCCGCCAGGGAGGCGGCGACGAACCATTTTCTTTCCAGTCTCTCCATGAGGAGCATGGAGAGGAAGGAGCCCAGGGGGTACCCGATGAAGGACAGGCTGAGGTACATCAGCGAGTCGGTCACGGTGTGCCCCTTCTGGGCAAGGGCCAGTGTCGCCACGTTGCTGAAGCCGTAGTAGCCGATGGGGGCGAGGATCCACAGCATGCCCATCAGCACGGTGCGGCGTACGTACGGAGCGCGGAAGATCGTCTTGACGGGCAGCGGTGTGGTCTCGGCGAGCTGCGGCTCGTCCGCCTCCTGGGGAGGAACCCAGCCGCGGGCCATGGCCGCCTTTTCGAACGTGCGGGTGACCTCGTCTGCTTCGGTGACGCGGCCCACCGATTCGAGCCAGCGGGGCGACTCGGGGAGCGACCGCCGGATGAAGAAGGTGATCAGGGCACCGAGGGCGCCGATGGCGAACATCCAGCGCCAGCCGTCGACGCCGAGCAGGGTGTCGTCCGCGAGCAGCATGCCCAGGAACCCGACCAGGGGGACGGCGGTGTAGGCGGCGGTGTAGCCCCATGCCGCGTAGTAGCCACGCTTGCGGGGCGGCAGTACGTCTCCGAGGTAGGCGTCGGTCACGGGAAGTTCACCGCCGAGCCCGACGCCCGCGACGAAGCGGCACAGCAGCAGCGTCCACAGGTCGGGCGCCAGTGCGCAGCCCAGGGTGCCGACGGTGTAGAAGCCGAGGGTGATCATGTAGCACTTCCGCCGGCCCAACCGGTCGGACAGCCGGCCGATCACCGCCGCTCCGACGAAGGCTCCCACGAACACCGATGACAGCAGCAGCGCCACCTCGAACGTGCCGAGCGAGAAGGTGGTGACGAGTTTGGTCGCCAGGACCGCGGAGACGAACCACTCGTAGACCTCGAAGAAGTTGCCGATGGCGACAACGGTGACAAGGCGCTTGTGGACGCCGGTGACCGGCAGTCGGTTGAGTCGGGCGGCGACGGAGAGACCGCCGGATGGGATCGCAGACTGTTGCATTCTTCTCCTCCACGAAAAAACGCCCATAGTGCGCATACCGGAGCGTGAATTGGATTGGACAGTACAGTCCACTCAAGGGGGTGACAAGGCTTGCGCGCGAATTGTTGCGGGCGGCGGCGCCGGGCCGCCGCGCCGTCGGGCCGGCCCGGCACCGCGGAAGGGCGTCTGAGCCGCAGAGGCTCCCGCCTAGACGCAAGAAATTCGCGTTAATCTCTCTTGTATGAGCCCCAAAGCAGCGACTCGTCCTGGGGGACGCAGCGCCCGCGTCCAGCAAGCGGTTCACACAGCTGTGAGCGAGCTGCTCGCCGAACGGGACCGGTCCAGCCTGACCGTGCCCCTCATCGCGGCCCGGGCCGGGGTGACCCCCTCGACCGTCTACCGGCGCTGGGGTGATCTGCAGGAACTCCTGTCGGACGTCGCGGTCGCACGACTTCGGCCCGAGTCGCCCCCGGCGGACCTCGGAAGCCTGCACGAGGACCTGGAGGCGTGGGCTGTGGCCTTCCTCGAGGAGATGGCCTCACCACCGGGCAGGGCCTATGTACGCGACGCCCTCGCCGGCGATCCGGGCGGGGGCAACGCGGGGCGCTGCTCCGCCTACGCCGCCGAGCAGGTGCAGGCCATCCTCGCCCGCGCCACCGAACGCGGCGAGCACGTACTCGATGTCGACGTGGTCATGGACCATGTGGTGGCACCCATGATGTACCGCGTCCTGTTTCGTCCGGGGCCGCTGGAAGCGGAGTACGCGCGAGGGCTCGTGGCAACCGTCTTCTACCGGCTGATGCCACTGCCCTGACCGGCGCGGCGGGCGCGGACCCGGCCGAGCGGCAGTACCGGCCGCCCGCAGGAGCCGCGAAGGCCTCACCTCGCCTTCCGGAGGCCCCGTCCTTTCGGGTGCCACCGGCGGGCGCAGGCCAGGCACTCCCTCACGCGTACAACCGCCGCAGCCGCGCCCAGAACCGGTCGAGTATGACGCCGAGGTAGGCGCGTTCCAGGTCCTGTGCCGAGGAGAAGGCGCCCTCAGCCGATTGGGCGGGCGGGGCGGCCATATGGGCGCGGTACTCCGCGTGGAGATGCTGGAGCACGTCTTCGATCTGGTGCCGCGGCAGCGGCAGGAGCTGGGATATCGGCTTGACGTACGCGCTCCATCGCGTCGTGACGGCGTAGCGGAGGAGATCCGCCAGGGGCTCGGCGCGGCCCATCACCACCACGAACACCGGCAGCGGGAGTTCGAGCACCTCCGCGAGCGCGGCGGCCTGCCGCTCGTTCCCGCTCCAGTGGCCGGATTGCTCGATCCTTTCGTAGACCGAGGGCGACATGCCGATCCTCGCTGCCAGGGCGCTGACGCCCATGCCGCGGGCAGTGCGGTAGTCGCGCAGCGTCAACGTCGCCCGGCGTTGCAGGTCGTCCGGCTCACACCACAAGGCCCCTGCCATGGCGATCAGTTCCTTGTGCGTGGGCGCCCCCTCCCCCAGCTCCCATGCGGCGACGGTTGCGGCCGTGGTGGGCTGCGCGTAGCAGGTTCGCATGACATGGGCGAGCTGGGCGGGAGTCAGCCCGAGGGCTTCGCGGAGGCGGCGGGCGGCTACCGAGTCGAAGTCGGGCGGGCCGTTGCGAGAGTGGGGGAAGTGGGCGGACATCTGTCAAGGACACACTCTCGGGTGAGTCACGGTGGCCGCTTTCGGTCGTGGTCCGGAACGTTCGTATCTGGCGGCGACCGGCGGGACATGCTGGGGGTTCACGCCAGCCGCGCCGGGGCCTCGTCGAGGGGATCGGACGTGATCGCCGTTGGGCCGGAGGGGGCGGCCCAGGGTACTGAAGAGCCGCCGCGCGACGAAGCCGAGGGAACCTCGCAGCGCGGCGGCGGCATATGTGACGGGGTGCCCGTCCGCCGGGCAGCCATGGCGCGACGGCGTGGTGCGGACCTTCGGGAGGGCGGTGTCATTCCTGTCCTCCTCCACGGCGGGCGGGTGGGCGACCCTGTGTTGTAGACTGGACTGTACAGTCCATAGAGAGGGACGGCAAGCGATCCACACAGCCGCCCGCCCGGCCGCCCACCGGAAGCAACTCGGCGGCCACCACCTCGGGGTTGTCGCCCCGAAGTGAATCCTTGCGATCAAGGAGCACCCCACCCTAGCCTGCTTAACGCAAAGCATTCGCTTTAGTGCGCTACGAAAGGCTGCCCGGCCGTGAGAGAGAACCACTGGAACCATCTGACCGCTTCGGAGCTGCGCGACCTGGCACGGCGCGACACGATCGTGCTGCTGCCGGTGGGCTCCACCGAACAGCACGGTGACCACCTACCGACCGGCATCGACGACTTCCTCGCCGCCGAGGTGTGCCGCCGGGCCGCCGCTGCCGCTTCCGTACCCGTAGTCGTCGCCCCGTCGGTGTGGTGCGGCCTGGCCGAGCACCACATGCCCTTCGGCGGCACCCTGACCCTGTCGCTGCCGACCCTCCATGCGCTCCTGCGGGACGTGTGCCGCTCGATCCTGCGCGCCGGGTTCCGGCACATCCTGATCGTCAACGGGCACGGGGGCAATGTCACCGCGCTCAACGCGCTGGTGAACGAGCTGACGGTCGAGTTGGACGCGCCGATCGCGGTCACCAGCTACTTCACCGCCGGGCGTGAGGTGATCGCCGGCGTCCTGGAGACGCAGCGTCACCTCATGCATGCCTGCGAGGGCGAGACCTCGATGGCGTTGGCCGCCTGCCCCGACCTCGTGCGCACGCAAGCGGTCGCCCGTGCTGTGGGCCCGGCCATAGACCTGCAGTCCGAGGACTCCTCGCCCGTCTACCGCTCCGTCTCCTTCGACACCATCTCGCCGTCCGGCACCGCCGGCGACGCCCGCAGTGCCTCCGCGGCCAAGGGCGAGCGCATGCTCGACGGCTGCGCCGGAGCCCTCGCCGATCTTCTCGTCGCAGGCATCTGGCCCTGATTCCCGATCGGACGCGGTGCGGGGGGGGGGGGGGGGGAGCCTGCGTACCCCCCCGCCCCCCGGCTGCGCGGGCCCCCCCCCCCGCCCCCCCGGCGGCGCGCGACCGCTCAGTTCGACGGCGTCCTCGCCCGACCAGTCCCT
>NZ_JBHXFA010000022.1:0-4326 GCF_042724175.1 Streptomyces sp. NPDC127084 | reverse complement strand
GGCGGCGCGGCCCCCCCCGCCTTAATACACGTCGCCGCCACGGGCCCAGGACACCCGAGCGCACGCCACGGGGGGGTGGCCCGCAACCCCCCGCCCCGCCCCCCGCGCCGTTCTCAGGCCACCGGTACCGGCTCGCGGGCGGGCCGGGTCTGCTCGTAGGCATGGCCGACGCGCAGGAGCACACTCTCGCCCAGGGGCCGTCCCAGCAGTTGCATGCCGATCGGCATACCTGCGGCGTCATGGCCGACCGGCACGGACAGGGACGGCATTCCCGTGATGTTGGCCGGGGACGAGAGGCGCACGTAGGCGTCGGAGACGCCCTCGACGGTGCCGTCGGCCCAGGTGATCGCCTCCTGGCCGGCCTTCACAGCGGTCGCCGGGACGGTAGGGGCGGCGACCACGTCGACCTCTCGCAGCGTGCGGGCCCATTCCCGCCGCATGAGGGTGCGCGAGCGCTGGGCGCGCAGGTGGTCCCCGGCAGGCATCAGTGCACCGGCCTCCAAGAGGACGCGGACGTCGGCCTGGTAGAGCTCGGGGACCGTACGCAGGGTGTGCTCGTGGTAGGCGGTGGCCTCGGGCACCATCAGGCCCCACTGGGTGGCCTGGATATAGCGGGCCATGGGGATCTCGACGTCTACGAGGCGTGCGCCGAGGGCTTGGAGGTGGTCGACGGCGTGGCGGACCGCGGCTTCGACCTCGGGGGCGACATGGTCGAAGTAATAGGTGCGGGGCACGCCGATCCGCACCCCGGTCAGGCTCTCGCCGGCGGCCGGCCGGTAGTCGGTCGCGGGCGCCGCGACAGAGGCGGGGTCACGCGGGTCGTGTCCTGCCAGGGCGTTCAGGACCAGGGCCGCGTCCTGGACGGTGCGGGTGATCGGGCCGACGTGGTCCAGCGACCAGGACAGGGACGTGACGCCGTGGCGGGGAACCAGGCCATAGGTCGGCTTGAGGCCGACAACGCCGTTGAGCGCGGCGGGCACCCGGATCGACCCGCCGGTGTCGGTGCCCAGGGCAAAGAACGCGGAGCCCGACGCCACCGCGACGGCCGATCCGCCGCTGGAGCCTCCGGCGATCCGGCCCGGGTCCCAGGCGTTGCGGGTCTGCGCGGTGATCAGGCCGTACGCGAACTCGTGGGTGTGCGTCTTGCCGAGCAGGACCGCGCCGGCCGCCGTCAGGCGTGCGGCGACCGTGCTGTCGCTCTGCGCGCGGTGGCCGGCTCGGACCCGCGAACCGGCCGTTGTCGCCATGCCGGCCACGTCGATCAAGTCCTTCAGGCCCATCGGGATACCGTGCAGAGGGCCGCGGTAGCGGCCGGTCGCGATGTCGCTTTCGGCCTCGCGCGCCGCCCGGCGCGCCCGATCCACATCGACCGTGACGTAGGCGTTGAGGCCCGGCTCCACCTGCCCGATGCGGTCGAGGACCGAGTCCACCAACTCGACCGGGGACAGCCGCCCGGTCCGGATCATGTCCGCGGCGGCGGCGAGGGACAGCTCATGCGGCCGCATCGTGCTTCCCCTCTCCCGCGCGGTAGGCGCCGGCGGGCGCAGTCTCGCCGAAGTCCAGCTCCCGCAGGACCGCGACGACGGAGTGGATGTGCCGGGCGACGGCGGCGACCGCCGCGTGGCGGTCGACGGGCAGCGGAAGTCCGGCACGGGCGGCCTCATGGGCCGCCTCCGGCGGCGTGAGCTCAACAGCGCGCATATACGCCCTTTCCTGTTCAAAGGAGGAGTGGCAGGGCAGTGGCAGGGCCCATCAAAAGCTAAGATCTTGCGTTAGTGGACTCTAGAGGGCTACAGTGACTTAACGCAAATTTGTTGCGTTTACTGGAGAGGGGGTCCCCATGTCCGGCCCATTTCTCCCCGGGAGCGGGCCCCAACGCCCTGCATGCGGCCTGCGGCATGGTCCTCGGCGCCCTCCGCGCCGCGCTCACCTGCAGACGCCCTGGCGGCAGACGCCCTGGCGTCCGGCACCGCTGCCGCAGCGACCGGCGGATGCCCGCCGCCCTGCCCCTCCACTCCATGGAACCTACGCTGATCAGAACGAAGGAACGAGGAACCATGCCCTCTGCCCTCCCCACCCCCACCGCCGCCTGGACCGTGGGCGACGTCACCGTCCTGCGCATCGACGAGACCCTGCTGCCGCCCTCGACCGGACCGTGGCTACTGCCGGACGCCACTGCCGAGGTGGTGACCGGGCAGGACTGGCTGCGCCCCCACTTCGCCGACCGTGAAGGCATCCTGCACATCGACAGCCACAGCTTCGCGTTCACCGTCGGCGGCCTGCGCGTGCTGGTCGACACCGGCATCGGCAACGGCAAGGAGCGGGCCAACCCCGCCTGGCACGACCTGAACACCGACTACCTCCAGCGCCTCACCACCGCCGGATTCCCCCCGGAATCGGTCGACCTGGTGATCCTCACCCACCTGCACGCCGACCACGTCGGCTGGAACACGCGCGAAGCGGACGGAGAGTGGGTCCCCACCTTCCCCCACGCCCGCTACGTCACCTCCCGCACCGAGAGGGAGTTCTGGGCCGGGTACGACATGGAGGAGGCACGCAAGCAGATGTTCCGCGACTCCGTGACGCCGATCGAGCAGGCGGGCCTGCTCGACCTCGTCGACGTCCCCACCGAGGGCGCCGAAATCGCCCCCGGCCTGCGTCTGCTGCCCACGCCCGGCCACACTCCCGGCCACGTCGCCGTCGAGCTGACCAGCCAGGGCGAGACCGCGCTGATCACCGGCGACTGCATCCACCACCCCGTCCAGCTCGCCCACCCCGCCATCGGCGCCTGCGTTGACATCGACCCGCAGCAGTCCGAGGCCTCGCGCCGCGAACTGCTCGCCGCCCTCGCCGACACTGACGTCCTCGTTCTCGGCACCCATTTCGCGCCGCCCAGCGCCGGCCGCGTGACCACGCAGGGGGACGCCTACCGACTGCTGCCGGTCCCCGCAACGTGACGGCTCGCGTCTTTCCGGTGAACCACGACCCCGAATAGGGGAGGCACAAGCTGTGCCCAAGCGGAGTAACCCCTCGGCCACATGCGGCCGCCGGCCGCACCTTCACCCTGAGCGCTGCCTGGCCGCCCGGGCGGCGATCTGCGCGGCAGCCGGTCCCAGGCCGGCACGGTCGCCTTGCCGTGGAGGCGAGTGGCGGTGACGGCCTGCTCGGCGCCCCAGGTGGCGGGGTCGCCGAAGACAAAGTCGCCGCCGTGCTTGGGCGGGCGGCCGCCCTTCGGGTCGTAGGCCCGTCGGCGTTTCAGCCGGCGAGGTGAGCGTCGTCGATATTCCGGCAGAACCGGCGGTCTCGCTCCGCCATCCGTGTCCGCGGACCAGCTGAGCGCAGGACGACGTCCAGGACCCGGTCAGGATCCGCGGCATAGCTGTTGCTGAACCACGCCATGTTGGCCTCGACCACCGCCCACTGGTCGGCGGCGCCGTGTTCAGGTGTGCCCAGGAGCCCGATGTCCACGACCACCGCGCTGGGCAGGCCACCGCCGCACGTGGTCAGGAGATCATCCGCGAAGTCCAGGACAGCGTCCTCACAGCGGTGCCCTTCCAGCCGCTCGGCGTCGAGACGGCCGAAGGTGGCGTACTGCGAACCCGTACGGACCTCGCCGTCCAGGAGATACAGCCGGAACTCCGCTGCCCAGGTCACCACGTCGCTGATCTGTACTGGCACGTCCGGTGACAGCTCCGGCCCCGTCGGGAGGCAATGACCGCCGGCGTAGACCGCGGCCGGGAAGCTCTTGTCACTCGGCGGCTTGACGAACGCCGGTCGGGACAGACGGCGGGCCTCGTCCAGGGTCGCCATGGCGATGCGCCGTCCGATGTACTCGTAGGGCAATGCGGCCAGCCAGTCGTCGGACGGCTCCAAGAGCGCGACCTCAAGGGCGTCCACGACGCGTGCCGCGAAAGCGGGGCCGCCGTAGTAGTGGCCACCACGCCTCCCCGTGGCGGTGCCCGCACCGCCACGGGCGGGGAGTACTTCGACATCCATCCCCCGCCGATGCGCCGACGCCGAGAGCAGCTCGGATGTCGTGGTGTACTGCGGCGCCAATGCCAGGAATCCATGCTTCGTCACGATTGCCGACGATGCCACCGATCCGGCCGAACAGTCCACGGCATTCGGGCCCGCCCCGGGGTCGACCAGCCGGTCAATGGGGGCCGAAAATTCAACACGCAGGGGACCGAGGCCAGTCAGGCCCGGAGTCAGTCCCCGAGGAACGCCGAATACATCCTCCTTACCTTCTTGCTTGGGTTCGTCCTGGTCCTTCGTACGATCGGGAGGCCCAGGGGTTCCGGGTGTGGCTGCCATCCTCATGCCGTT
>NZ_JBHXFA010000021.1:55383-60260 GCF_042724175.1 Streptomyces sp. NPDC127084 | reverse complement strand
CCACACACAGACCGACGGTCCCCCCCCCCCCGCGGGCCGGCGCGGGCGCGCGCCGCCGGGCCCCCCTGCCACGGGCCCCCCCCCCCCCCCCCCCTCTCCTTGTCGTGTCGGCCGTCGTGTCAGCCGTCGCCCTTGCGCTCGCCCAGCGTCAGATCGACCGTGGACTCCTTGCCATCACGCTTGTAGGTGACAGTCACCTTGTCGCCCGGCTTGTGGTTCCAGATCTCGCTGATCAGGGTGGGACCGCTGTCGACCGTCTTGCCGTTGAACTTGGTGATCACATCGCCCGCTTTGAGCCCCGCCTTGGCGGCCGGGCCGTCGGGGGTGAGCGCGGCCGATCCGCCGGCGCCCTGGGCGGCGATCACGGCGCCGCTCTCGTCGCTCATGTTCACCGTGGCGCCGATCACCGGGTAGACCGGCTGGCCGGTCTTGATCAGTTGCTCGGCCACGTTCTTGGCCTGGTTGATCGGGATGGCGAAGCCGAGGCCGATGGACCCCGCCTGCGTCTGGCCGAGGCCGCTGCCGCCGGCTGACTGGATCGCGGAGTTGATACCGATCACCGCGCCGCTGGCGTCGAGCAGCGGACCGCCGGAGTTGCCCGGGTTGATCGAGGCGTCGGTCTGCAGGGCGCTCATGTACGAGTTCTTGCCGCTGGAGCCGTCGCCCGAGGCGACCGGGCGGTTCTTGGCGCTGATGATGCCGGTGGTGACGGTGTTGGACAGGCCGAACGGCGCGCCGATCGCGATGGTCGAGTCACCGACTGCCACCCGCTCCGAGTTTCCGAGCGGCAGCGGGGTGAGGCCGGAGGGTGCGTTCTTCAGCTTCAGCACGGCGACGTCATAGCCCTGGGCGCGGCCGACGACCTCGGCGTCGTACTTCTTGCCGTCGGAGAAGGTCGCCGAGAGCTCACCGCCGTCGGCCGCTGAGGCCACCACGTGGTTGTTGGTGAGGATGTGGCCTTCCCTGTCGTACACGAAGCCGGTGCCCGTGCCGCCCTCGGTCTGGCCCTGGGCTCCGCCGGACTTCGCCTCGATGGTGACGACGCTGGGCAGCGCCTTGTTGGCCACGGCGGCGACCGTGCCCGGTTCCCGCTTGAAGTCGGCGGGGGCATCGCCCGCCGAGACGGTTGTCGAGATACCGCCGCGGTCGCTGTTCTCCGCCGCCCAGTAGCCGATGCCGCCGCCCACGCCTCCGGCGATGAGCGCGGCGGCGATCACGGTGGCGACGAGGGTATTGCCACGGCCTCGCGGCCGGGACGCGGGAGCGGGTGCACCCGGTGCGGCCGCTCCCCAGGGCGCGGCGGGCGGCGGCCAGCCTCCGGAGCCGTGTCCGGCGGTGGGCGGCACCGGCGGGGCATCCGGTGCGGGCGCGGCCGGACCCGGCGGTACGGGTGCGGCCGGACCCGGCGGTACGGGTGCGGCCGGTCCCGGCGGTACGGGTGCGGCCGGTCCCGGCGGTACGGGCGGCATCTGCTGTGTCGCGGATACCGGCGGTACGGGCGGGACCTGCTGGGTCGGCGCGTCCGCGCCCGCAGGGCCGGGGGTGGGGACGGGCCCGGGGGCGGCGTGCCCGCCGGGTACGGGATGCCCCGCGTGAGCCGCGCTGTCGGGAGCGGCCGGCGGCACAGAAGGGGGCACGGGAGGTACGGACGGGGCGGACTGACCCGCGGGTCCCTCGGTGCCCTCGTTCTCGGTGCTCACAGGTGTCTCCTCGATAGCCGTGTCATTGTCAGGTGCCAGCTTTTCCCACTGCCTGTCAGGCCACTGTAAGCAGGACCTGTGCATATGGGCGCGACTCCATCCGCGACCTTTATCACGGACATAGCGGGCAGCGGTACGGCTCGGTGCGACGGCGAGTTTCGGACGGTGGCACCATGACGCGGTGACACAACTCCCGATCCAGGTCGTCGCTCACCGAGGCGCTTCTGAGGACGCCCCGGAACACACCCTGGCCGCCTATGTGAAGGCCATAGAAGACGGGGCCGACGCCCTTGAGTGCGATGTGCGGCTGACTGCCGACGGTCATCTTGTCTGCGTGCACGACCGCCGCGTCAACCGTACGTCGAACGGCCGCGGCGCCGTCTCCGCCCTGGAACTGTCAGAACTGGCCGCCCTGGACTTCGGCTCGTGGAAGGACAGCGACGAGAGCCCCGACTGGGGTGATCGGGAGTTCACCTCCGTACTGACCCTGGAGCGCCTGCTGGAGCTGGTCGCCGATTCCGGGCGGCCGATCCAGTTGGCCATCGAGACCAAGCACCCCACCCGCTGGCGCGGTCAGGTGGAGGAGCGGCTGCTCGAGCTGCTGAAGCGGTTCGGTCTGGACAGTGCGGCAGGGGACGACGAGTCGCCGGTGCGCATCATGAGCTTCTCGGCGCGTTCGCTGCACCGGATCGCCGCCGCGGCCCCGCAGATCCCCACGGTGTCCCTGATGCAGTTCCTGCCGCTGCGCGCACGCGAGGCGCGGCTGCCGGCCGGTGCGCGCATCGCGGGCCCGGGCATCCGTCTCGTACGGAACCACCCCTCCTATGTCGAGCGGCTGCACGCTGCCGGCCACCAGGTGCACGTCTGGACGGTCAACGAGCCCGAGGACGTCGAATTCTGCGTGAACCTCGGGGTCGAGGCGATCATCACCAACCGGCCGAAGCAGGTACTGGACCAGCTCGGTCGCGGCTGAGCACCTCGCATGACTACAGGGAGTGCACCGGCGCGTTCGGTCAGTGTCCAGGTGTGACGAGTGCGTCACCAGACGTGGATTGGCCGGTTTCCGGTCCAGGCCATTGGGGCATCCACACCGTGGCGTGGGTGAAGGAGGTCTCGGGGGTGGCGTTGGTGGTGGCACAGGAGGTGCCCGCGTCGTCAAGCATGGCCGTTCCCCATGGCCCTGCGGGCGTGGGTGAGGCACGGCGCCGGATGCGTGACCAGCTGAGGCGCGGCGGGATGCCGGAATCGGTCGTGGACGACGCCGTCCTGATTCTTTCCGAGCTGCTCAGCAATGCCTGCCGACACGGCAGACCGCTGGGCCGGTCGGACATCGGGGAGGGTGCCATCCGCGCGGCCTGGCATACGGACCCGGCAGGCAGGCTGACCGTCGAAGTGACGGATGGGGGTGGTCCGACGCGCCCGGCTCCGGCGACGCCTTCGGTCACCGCTCGCGGCGGCCGGGGGCTCAACATCATCAGCGCACTCGCCCATGACTGGGGGGTACGGGACGGCGCCGCCGGCGAGGTCACGGTGTGGGCACTCGTGAACGAGGGGTATCGGCACGCCGACTTCGCTACGCGCGTCACCGGCCCGGGCGTATCAGTCCCACGGCCCGGCTTCGATTTCGCGGACGCGTACGACACGTATGAAGGCCGCGGAGCCCGCGACGCGTACGACGAGCCCCCCGAGTGCGCCTAGTGCTGTGACCGCCCGCGTCCGCCTGCCATCCGATTTCCCCCGGGTGTCCGGGGTCGTCCGGGACAGTCCGGGCGTTCGGGCGGGCGCGACCCGGTGACGCCGACGGACGGGCACGGCACACGTTGCGGCCTGCGCACGTCCCGTAACGGCTAGGCTCGCGCCCGAGACAGAGGCATCACACAGCACCGCAGCCCTCGGGAGAAAGCCACACCATGGCCAAGAAGCGCCCTCAGACGAAGGCCGTCAAGCCACAGCTCACCGACGGCGAGATCCCGGTGGTCGGGGCCCGCGAGCCCTGCCCCTGCGGCTCGGGCCGTCGCTACAAGGCCTGTCACGGCCGCGCCGCCGCGCACGCGGTGACCGAACTGGTCCAGCGCCCCTTCGAGGGGCTTCCCGGCGAGTGCGACTGGGTCGCCCTGCGCGAGCTGGTCCCCGCCGCCACGGTCGAGCTGACCCTGAAGGGCGGGCTCCCCGACGGCGTTCCGTCCGTGACTCTCGCGACCGTGCTGCCGATGGCCTGGCCCGCGCTGCGCCGCGACTCCGGCGCCGTACTGCTGGCGCTTCAGAACGACACCTCGTCCGGCGACCTGAGCCGCGACATGGCGCACACCCTGCACCGTGCGCTCACGGCCGCGCCCGGCACCCCGATCGCGGGCGAGCGGGTGCCGGCGGACGGGCCTCGCCTCCAGGACCTCCTCGACCTGGACGCTCCGTTCGAGCCCGTCGTACACAGCGGTTTCGAGTTCTGGATCCCGGACTCCGCCGAGAACGCGAGCCCGGAGGTCGCCGCTTCGCTGGAGCGAGCCAACGCCGCCGCCATCCCCACCGTCAAGCTGTCCGGGGTGGACGCGGCGTACTGGTGCGAGACGCCGGAGAAGAACCATCTGCGCTGGGTCATGCCGCAGCCGGAGGAGCAGTTGCTCGACGCCCTGGCCCGGCTGCACGCGGCCGGCACGTCCAGCCTCGGTGAAGGCACCCGCCTGGTCGGCTCGTTCCGTGCGCACGGACTGATGGTCCCGGTCTGGGACCTGCCGAGCGGCATGGGGGCGGAGGAGTGCGAGAAGCCGGCCGCCGAGTTCGCCGAGCGGCTCGCCGCAGCGCTGGCTTCCGACTCACCGCTGACCGCGGATGAGCGCCGGGCGCGGGGTGGGCTCACCAATCGCCAGGTGACCCTCAGCTGAGCAATCCACCGACAGACCGACCGTGCGGTCGGTGGGTGCGGAAGGCGTTATTCCCCTCCACCCGTGACCGACGGTAAGTGATTCCGGTCACAAACACCCCTACGGATCGGTAATTCGGTGTCCGAATACCCGAGATCGAATTTGCGAACAGCCGATCTCTTGTTACCGTTCTGGAAGCCCGGTCGCTGGTGCATCCCCCGTCGCCAGCGACCGGGCGCCGCTCTTTCCCGAAAACGGGCCCCCGCAACCCCCGATCCGCCCCCGCTTCCGTAGAATCCGTAAGCCTCAGTCAACTCCC
>NZ_JBHXFA010000021.1:9667-55373 GCF_042724175.1 Streptomyces sp. NPDC127084 | reverse complement strand
CTTCCCCAAATCCCTAATATCTTATTCCAAACTCATGATATTTTTTAACTTTCGCGCTCGGGGGCGGGGGGTCCCCACCCCCCGCCCCCCCCCCCGGCGCGCCGCTATTTCCGGAATACGGGCCCCCGCATCCGCCGATCGGCCCCAGCTTCCGTCGAGTCCGTCAGCCTCTGTCAACTCCCGCTGAAGGCAGACCAGTTGCTCACGCTGCGCAGTGGCGCGACTCTTCTCCGAGAGCCCAGCAGAGCCTTGTGATCCGCGAACTGCGCACGGAACTCGCTCATCCCCGAACTCGATGACCGGCACATAGCCACCGTCTTCACACAGGGTGTTCCCAGGTTGGTCTCGACGGTCTTTCGCAGCTGCGGCCGACCCCACGGCGACGCACTCGCTGTTCCTGTCGGGGCTCGTCCGCCGCTTCCGCGTGACAACGAGGCATAGGCGCGGCAAAGGGCGCGGTAGAGGCATATCGATTCCAGCCAGAATTCGCGACTGCCACGCCCTCTTGCGAACACCGCACCAGGCTCAGTAGCAACCAGGCGCCCGGCGAGTGACCCGCGTGCTCAGTAGCTGAGCCACGCCCCGTCGCCCGCCTCCGGGGGGCTGAACCCGTCGGCCGGCACGCTCGCCTCGACCAGCGCGTCGACGACCGCCTCCACATCCGGCAGCCAGGGCCGCGCCGACCCGGGCAGCGGCGCGCGCACCCAGTGCACCGGCCCCGCACCCGCCTCCGACGGGGGCAGCACCAGATAGCCGCCACCGCCATGGAATCGGAGCGAGCCGGGCACGCTGTCCTTGGCGTGCAGCAACTCGCCCAGCCGTTCCATCGAGTACGGAGCCACCAGCAGCGACCAGCGGGTCGGTGTGGCTACGATCGGGCCGAGTCGAATGCCCATCCGATCGAGCGCGGCCAGCGCCCGTGCCCCCGCCGCAGCGGGCAGGCTCACCGCGCAGGGGGCCCGGCCGCCTGTCGCCAGCACGATCGGAGCCTTGGGGCGGTTGGTCCACCACCAGCGCACCATGCGTTCGTCGGTGGTCGCCGCGAGGATTCCGGGGTCGAAGGGATGCGCGCCGGGAACGACGCACTCGGGATCGGGGCAGGCGCAGCCGCGCGCCCGCTCCCCGCGCCTTTCGGGCCCGAGCCCCACTCCGGGGAGCACCGGCCAGTGCCACTCCGTGGCGCAGACGAGCGCCGTTTCGAGCAGGGCAGGCGTCCCCGTTCGCCGGTTCTCCCGGCTCCGCCGGTTCTCCCGGTCCTGCCGGTTCTCCCGGTTCTCCCGGTCCTGAAGGTTCTCCCGGTCCTGCCGGAACCAGAGCCTGCGTCGCCTTCCAGGGATCTCGCGCATGAGCGCTCGTTCCTTTCCGTTGAACGCCGAGGGCCACATGACACCATGTGTGCGTCACTTCACTGTGCGTGCCGCTGTACGTACTGCTGCGTACTACCGTGCGAACGGTCATGCATGGCGCTGTGTGTCCAGCGCGCATTTCGTGCGCGTCCTACTCGCGTACCGCCGTACGACTCGCCGTGTGCTCGTACGTGTGTGGCCGTACATATGTCTGTACGTGACGTGCGTCTGTATGTCTCGCTGTGCGTCCAAGTCGGCCGTCACCACCTCGCACCGTGGACTTGCCACAGGCATGAGCTGCGGCAAGGAGCACCGCATGGGCCGAACGAGATGGGCTGTGTCCATTAAACGCATGGCGAGGGGTGGCGCATGCATGGCGCTTTGCTGTCCCGTGGAACTGGTCCCGCCGCCAGGGATGGGGCGCGGCGGCCTCGGCGGTTAAGACGCCCGGGCTCCCCGCCAGGTTCCAGGGCCGTCTCAACTACCCCTGGCCATCACCGTGTACGTAATGTACGTACCCAACGCGCTCGGAAAGACGCTCCTCCTGGAACACCGCCTTACGGCGTCCGCTCCGGGAGGTTCGGCCTCTCGAACGCGCTCAGTCGACCGCAATCGACTGTCATCTGAGGCAATTTTTGGCCAGATTTCTCCCGGTTCCCTCCCGCACGGCAACCTCTCGAACACCCCGTGGACACCAGCGATTCCGCGAGGACAATGCTGGACATCCCCTCACGAGTACGTGTAGATGTGGATGCATTGATAGCGGAGCAGCGCGACATGGGGGTTTGCGATGCTATTGGCCGAAACGCGCCAGCCGGAAAGCCCGCAGCCATGAGCACCCCTCACCTGCCGAAAGTGGCCGGAATCAATTCATCCACTCACGATCCCGCGCACACTGCGGCGCACAAGCAGGCGCACGCTTCCGCCTCCCTGACCGCCGCCGAAGCCCTCACCGCCGCCGACCGTGGCCCCGTTCCGGCCATCGGCCCCGGAGCACTGATCCAGGACCGGCTCGCGAGCTGGGTATCCGACCTCACCACCCTGCACGAACTCACCGAGCGTCTCGCCAGGACCGCGACCCTGGACGACGCCCTCGACGAACTCCTGCGCGCGGGGGCCGCCCTGGTCGGCGCCCGGCGGGGCATGGTCGTACTCGAACCCCCCGAGGGTCGCGGCCCCGCCATCACCACCGGTCTGGGCCTCGCTCACGCCGACCTCGGCCACATCGAGACCGTCCCCCGCAGCGCCACCCCCCACGGCCGGATCCTCGACGGAGCCCCGACCTCGGTTCCCGGCGCGGTCGCCCAGGCCGACCTGTTCCGGGACGAGGGCCTGGACCCACGGCTGCGCGAGGTCGCCGCCCGCCTCGGCTATGCCGCGAGCTACGCCCTGCCGCTGGCGACCCAGGAGGCGGGAAAGCTGGGCGTGGCCGTCTGGTTCTACGACGAGCCGGCGGAGCCGGTCGAACGGCAGCGCCATCTCGTCGGCCTGTACGGACGCTACGCCACCGAGCATCTGGCCCGGCTGCTCGAACTGGACCGGGCGCGGCGGCGGCTGGCCACCATCACCGAGGAGCTGCTGCCCAGCCGGCTGCCCCGGGTGCCCGGAGTGCGGCTCGCCGCCCGCCATCTGAGGGGATCGCGCGGCGGCGGCGAGTGGTACGACGCGCTGCCACTGCCCGAGGGCGCGCTGGGGCTGGCCGTCGGCGCGGTGTCCGGGTCGGGCCCGAGTGCCCTGGCCGCGATGGGACGGCTCCGCGCCAGCCTGCGGGCGTACGCGGTGATGGAGGGCGAGGACCCCGTCGCCGTACTCTCCGACCTCGAGCTGCTGCTGCGGCTGACGGAACCGGCCCGCTCGGCGACGGCGTTGTTCGCCTACTGCGAGCCCGCACTGCGCAAGGTCGTACTCGCCGGGGCCGGGCACACCCCGCCGCTGATCACCAGCACCAGGCGGACCGAGTTCGTGGAGACCTCGCTGTCGGCGCCCCTGGGGATGCTGGCCTGCTGGGAGGCACCGAGCGTGGAGTTCTCACCCGCTCCCGGAGAAACGGTGCTTCTCTACTCCGACGGGCTGCTCCGACGTACCGGGGACTCCATGGACCGGGCCTTCGCGCGGCTGCACTCGGCGGCGGCGAGTGTGCCGAGGGCCCTGCGGGACGACCCGGCGGCGGTCGTCGACCATGTGCTGCGGACCGCACTGCCGGGGGCTTCGCTGCCGGGGCCCGACGCCGAGGGGCCGGAGTCAGGGCAGGGGACGAGCGGGGCCGACGGGTGCGGCGCCGCCGAGGACGTGGTGATGCTGGCCGCCTGGTTCGAGTGACGGCCCCCACTCGGCAGAGCTGACGCTCTTCCGCACGCCCGTACGATGGGTGAGGGTTCAGTGGCGTACCAAAAGGAGGCGGACCCGTGGCAGAGGAGCTCACTCCGGAGACCCCGGAAGAGTCGGGCGAAGAGCCGATCAAGCAGCGCAAGAACGGTCTGTACGCGGAGGTCTCCGACGAGCTCGCGGAGAACATGAAGTCCGGCTGGGCCGACACCGAGCTGCACGGCCTGGAGCCGATCGCACAAGCTGAGCACACCGCCCGCCGCCGCGCCGCACTGTCCGCGCACTTCCCTGGTGAGCGTCTCGTCATCCCCGCGGGGAACCTGCGGACCCGTTCCAACGACACCGAGTACGCCTTCCGGGCCTCGACCGAGTACGCGTATCTCACCGGTGACCAGAGCGAGGACGGCGTCCTCGTCATGGAGCCGGTGGCGGCCGGCTCGGATGGCACCGGCGGCCACAAGGCGACCATTTACCTGCTGCCCCGCTCCAACCGCGAGAACGGCGAGTTCTGGCTGGATGGCCAGGGCGAGCTGTGGGTAGGCCGCCGCCACTCGCTGGCCGAAGCCGAGCAGCTGCTGGGCATCCCGGCGAAGGACGTCCGCGAACTCCCGGAGCGGCTGCGCGAGGCGACCGGCCCGGTCCGCGCCGTCCGCGGGCATGACGCCGCCATCGAGGCGGCCCTGACCGACAAGGTCACCGCCGAGCGCGACGAGGAGCTGCGGGTCTTCCTCTCCGAAGCCCGGCTGGTCAAGGACGCCTTCGAGATCGCCGAGCTCCAGAAGGCCTGCGACTCCACCGCTCGCGGCTTCGAGGACGTCGTCAAGGTCCTCGACCGTGCCGAGGCCACCAGCGAGCGCTACATCGAGGGAACGTTCTTCCTGCGCGCCCGCGTCGAGGGGAACGACGTCGGCTACGGCTCGATCTGCGCCGCCGGACCGCACGCCACCACCCTGCACTGGGTGCGCAACGACGGTGCCGTCCGCTCCGGTGAGCTGCTCCTGCTTGACGCGGGCGTCGAGACCACGGAGCTCTACACCGCGGATGTCACCCGCACCCTGCCGATCAACGGCCGCTTCACCCCGCTCCAGCGCAAGATCTACGACGCCGTCCACGAGGCCCAGGAAGCCGGAATCGCCGCGGTGCGTCCCGGCGCCGCTTTCCGGGACTTCCATGACGCCGCGCAGCGCGTGCTCGCCACCCGGCTGGTGGAGTGGGGACTGCTCGGCGACATGGACGTGGAGAAGGTCCTGGAGCTCGGCCTCCAGCGCCGCTGGACCCTGCACGGCACCGGCCACATGCTCGGCATGGACGTACACGACTGTGCCGCCGCGCGGACCGAGCGGTACGTGGACACCACCCTGGAACCGGGTATGTGCCTGACCGTGGAGCCGGGTCTGTATTTCCAGGCCGATGATCTGACCGTGCCGGCCGAGTACCGCGGTATCGGTGTCCGGATCGAGGACGACATCCTCGTCACGGAGGACGGCAACCGGAACCTGTCGGAGGCGCTGCCGCGGCAAGCCGACGAGGTCGAGGCATGGATGGCGCGACTCAATGGCTGACACGGCCTGACAGCCTGACGGCCGGGTCCGGCCTCACCGGGCCGACCACCGCGCCCGGCTCCACGATCGGACGGGACGCCGCGGCTTTCGGAGGGCGCCCGCTCAGGTGACTCTGAGCAGGGCGTCCTCCCGCCATTTGAGGATCTTGTCGAAGCTCACCACAGCTCCACGCCCCGGCCTGTTCCCGAAGTGGACATGGTCGGCGAGCTGCTCGATCAGACAAAGGCCCCGCCCTGACTCGGCGGACAGGGAGGATCCATTGGCGAGAGGTGCGTACGGGGCCGCCGCCCGGCTGACGGGGAAACCCGGGCCCGAGTCCGCCACCTCGATCAGGCATTTCTCCCCGTCGAGGTAAGCCGTCACCCGGTACGCCGCCGATGGCGCACCGGTCCGCGCGTCGCCGCCGCCGTGCTCCACGGCATTGGCGCATGCCTCGCTCAGCGCGACCGACAAGTCGTAGGAGATATCGGGATCGACGCCCGCGGTCTCCATCGTGCCGAGAAGGAGACGACGGGCGAGCGGAACGCTCGCAGCCTCGCGCCGCAAGTGGAGGGTCCACCAGATGCTCATGCTCCAGCCTCCTGGCTGCGGCTCGACATACCGATACGTATTGCCGCCCTGCACCGTTCGTAAGCGCCTCTTTGAGCCGAGAGACGGCATTGCCCCTCATTCGGCCGACGCGAAGGTGGCCCACACCGGGGTACGAGAGCCGGTTACGCCCGCGTCCGGGGTGGCGCGCACCGGGGCATGAGGTCGGTACGAGGGGGCGCGAGCGGAGGCGAGGCAGCTCGAAAGGCGCTCGACCCGCGCGTAGAGCCGCCGCAGAGCGGCCCTGTAGCCGCCGTAAAGCGACCTTCCGGACCTGCCGCCCGGCGGCGATACCCGCAGTGGGATGATGACCCGGCCATGTCTGCCCCACCGTCGGTCGAGCCCTCGACCGCACACGCCGGAGCCGGTCTGCGGCTGCTGAGGGCCGCGGTGTTCGCCGCGGTCTGCGTCGTGCTGTCCGCGCTCGGGCACGTCATGGCGTCGTGCGCGGCGGTCCCGTGGTGGACGCTGGCGGCCGGTTTCCTGGGCGTCTTCGCCGCGGCGGCACCACTCGCCGGGCGGGAGCGGTCGATGCCGGTCATCGCCACCGCGCTGACCGGCGGACAACTCGCCCTGCACGCCCTCTTCGGGCTCGGTCAGCGGCAGCTCACGCTGGTGCCGACCGCGGACGACGCCCTGATCAGGACCGCGGCGAAGCTGCTGTGCGGATCAGGCGCCGCCGCCCTGAGCCCAGCCGACGCGCACCGGATCGTGACCCGCGCCGGGATCGACCCGGCGAGCCTCCAGTCCCCCTCGGGTACGGCGCATCAGCATCCGGCCCTCGCCCCCGCGGAGGCCACCGGACTGCTGCCCAGCCTCCCGATGGTGCTCGGTCATCTGCTGGCCGCCCTCGCGGTCGGCTGGCTGCTGCGCCGCGGTGAGATCGCGCTGTTCCGGCTGGCCCGGCTGTCTGCGCGAGGGGTCACGGAACTCGCCGAAGAGACGCGGGCACGAGCCCTGCGTGCCGCACTCGCGTTCGTACGGGCCTTGCTCGCCGGACTGCCCGGGGCGCCCGGACGGGCTCCGCGTGCCCTGCCCGTACCTCTCGACACATCCCCGCCACCGGCGCCCGGGGCACTCCAGCACACGGTGATCAGGCGCGGCCCGCCGACCGCCCCCGTACGCGAACTCGCACTCGTACGCGAGCTCGAACTCGAACTCGCAGCCTGACGCGGACCGCCCCCACAGGGTGGTGCCGCAGTGTCCGGGCGTACCCGCGCACGGACCTGGCCGATCACCCTTCAGCTTCTGCTCTGTGGAGTGTCCTTCACCGTGAACACCTTCTCCCGTCTCACCATCGCCGCCGGGATCACCGCCTCCTCCGTACTCCTGCTCTCCGTCCCCGCCTTCGCCCATGTCAGCGTGCAGCCGCAGGGCGAGGCGGCCAAGGGCGGCTACGCCACGGTCATTTTCAAGGTCCCCAACGAGAGCGACACCGCCTCCACGGTGAAGCTGGAGGTCAGCCTCCCCACCGAGCACCCGCTGTCCTCCGTGATGCCGCAGCCCGTCCCCGGCTGGAAGGCCGTCACCACCAAGACCGAGCTGGCCAAGCCGCTCACCGTGCACGGCAAGCAGATCACCAAGGCCGTCACCAAGATCACTTGGACCGCTGACGGCGGCAGGATCGCCCCCGGTGAGTTCCAGCAGTTCCCGGTGTCGCTCGGCAAGCTGCCCGAGGACACCGACTCGCTGGTCTTCAAGGCCCTCCAGACGTACGACGACAAGCAGGTCGTGCGCTGGATCGAGGAGCCGAAGCAGGGCGCCGCGGAGCCGGAGAACCCGGCACCGGTGCTCGCCCTGTCAGCCGCGACGGGTGATCATCACGGCGGTGCCGCCGCGAGCGACGACAAGAACGCCAAGGGCGGGCACGAGGGCGGCGAGCACGGCGAGGGCGGGTCCGAGACCGCCGCCGACTCGGCGGACAGCGACACCACCGCCCGCGTACTGGCCGTCCTCGGTATCGCGCTGGGCGTCGCGGGTGTCGCGTTCGGCGTGCTGGCCGGGCGCCGACGCGCCTCCTGACCGACCTCCGCGACTGCTGACCCCGCGCCAACGGCCCCGTGCCTCCTACGTAACGCGTAACGGCGCCTCATCACGTCACCACTGGGACATTCCTCCATGCACAAGAAGAACAAGAAGAAGCTGACAGCCGCCGCCCTCGCGGTGGCCGCCGCCATGACCCTTTCCGCCTGCGGCCCCACCGACGACCCGGCACCGGCCGGGGCCGGCGGCTTCGGCGATGTCTCCGCAGAGCCGAAGACCAAGGCGGCCACGGTCCTCGACCGCCCCTTCACCAAGCCCGACCTCGTCCTGAAGGACACCAAGGGCGAGAGCTACGACTTTCGCGCGCGGACCAAGGGCAAACCGACTCTGGTCTACTTCGGCTACACCCACTGCCCGGACGTGTGTCCTCTGACGATGAGCAACATCGCCATCGCCAGGAAGAAGCTGCCCAAGGCCGACCAGGACAAGCTCCAGGTCGTCTTCGTCACCACCGACCCCGAACGTGACACCTCCGCCGAGCTCGCCAAATGGCTGCCGTCGGCAGGCGACGCCTCGTTCACCGGACTCACCGGCGACTTTCCCACCATCCAGGCGGGTGCGCGGCAGCTCGGCATCGGAATCGACCCCCCGAAGAAGGAGAAGGACGGTTCCGTCGTCTCCATGCACGGCGCACAGGTGGTCGCCTTCTCGCCGAAGACCGACCAGGGCTATGTCCTCTACGGGGAGGACACCAGCGTCGAGGACTACACCAAGGACCTGCCGAAACTCATCAAAGGGGAGCGTCCGTGAGCCGCCGCACCGCTGCCGCCCTCGCCGCGGCCCTCGCCGTGACGACCGGCCTGGCCGGGGCGGGGTGCTCGTCCGGCGCAGTATCGGGCAGTCCGGACATCAAGGTCAGCGGGGCGTTCATGCCCCAGCCGGTCGGGGACACGGCCTCCGGTTTCCTCATCGTCACCAACAGCGGAGGTGAGGGCGACAAGCTCACCTCGGTCACCAGCGCGATAGCCGACGAGGTGACGATCCACGAGACCAAGGGCCAGAAGATGCGCCAGGTGACGGCCTTCGACGTCCCCGCGAACGGGGAGCTGAACCTCGAACGCGGCGCGAGTCACATGATGTTCATGGGGCTCAAGCGGCAGCTCAAGGCAGGCGACAACGTGTCCGTGAAACTGCACTTCGAGAAATCCGGCCAGGTCGAGGTTGAGCTTCCGGTGAAGGAAGCCACGTACAACCCGAAGCACCACTGACGTACCGAGGGAACACACCATGACGGCCACCGCCCCGCGCTTCGGGACCCTGGGCACCCCCCTGGTCCGGCTGCTGCTCGTCACTGCCGCCCTACTCGGCGCGCTGCTCGTCGGCGCCACACCGGCGAGCGCGCACGCCGCGCTGACCGGGAGCAACCCGAAGGACGGGGCGGTGCTCGCCACCGCGCCCAAGGACGTCACGCTCACTTTCTCCGAGCAGGTCGCCATGGGGAACGACTCGATCCGCGTGCTCGATCCCAAGAGCAAGCGGGTGGACAGCGGCCGACTGCGCGATCTGTCCGGTGCGGGCGTCGTCCGGTACAGCGTCTCCCTCCAGACCGGCGGTCTGGCCAAGGGCACGTACACCGTGGCGTGGCAGGCGGTTTCGGCCGACAGCCATCCGATCGCCGGCGCCTTCACCTTCTCGATCGGCGCCCCCTCGCGGACCGCGGTCGCATTGCCGAATCAGGAGGCGGGCGGCGGGCTCGTCGGGACGCTGTACGGGATCGCGCGGTACGCGGCCTACGCGGGCTTCATCCTGCTCGCGGGCGGTGCGGCGTTCATCCTCGCCTGCTGGCGGGACGGTGCGGGCGAGCGGCCGTTGCAGCGGCTGATCGTACGGGGCTGGGTGACGCTGATCGCGGCCACGCTGGCGATGCTGCTGCTGCGCACTCCGTACACCGGTTCCGGGGAGCTTGCGGACGTGCTCGATCTGGGCGGGCTCAAGGCGGTCCTGGAGACCAAGACCGGGACGGCGCTGGTGTCCCGGCTGCTCCTGCTCGGGGCGGCGGCGCTGTTCCTGGCGGTGCTGTTCGGGGCATACGCGAGGCGCGGCGCCGAGGCAGAGCGAACCGGCCGGGGAGAACGGGCCGAGCGGGGAGAACAGGAAAGCCGGGCGGACAAGAACGACCTCACCTTCGGACTCGCCATCGGCGGCACGGTCATCACCGCCGGGATCGCCGGTAGCTGGGCGCTCTCCGAGCACGCGTCGACCGGCCTCCAGCCGGGCATCGCGATGCCGGTGGACGTGCTCCACATGCTGGCCGTCGCCACCTGGCTGGGGGGCCTGGCCGCGGTACTCGTGGCCCTGTACCGGACTCCGTCACTGGACCGCACGGCAGTACTCCGCTTCTCGCGGCTCGCCTTCGTCTCGGTGGTCGTCCTGACGCTGACGGGCGTGTACCAGTCCTGGCGCCAGGTCGGCTCGTGGTCGGCGCTGACGGGGACCTCGTACGGGCGGCTGCTGCTGATCAAGGTGGGCCTGGTCGCTGTGCTGGTCGCGGCCGCGGCGATCTCCCGGCGCTGGACCACGCGGCTCGCCGAGAGCACGGAGAGCACGAGCGCGTCCACGTCCGCGACCGCGGCTGAGACCGCGGCTGAGACCGCGGCTGAGGCCAAGAGCGACACCGGGGTCGGCACCGGGACTGAGACCGCGCCGGAGCCGGAGGCGGTCGATCCCGAGCGTGCCGCTCAACTCGCCCGCCAGCAGGTCGCGCTGGCGACCGCCCGGCGCAAGCGAGTCAGGGACGCGGACCCCGCCCGCACCGGCCTGCGGCGATCGGTGCTGGCAGAGGCGGGCATCGCCGTCGTCCTGCTCGCCGTCACCACCGCGCTGACCTCCACCGAACCGGGGCGCACCGAGGAGAACGCGGCACGGGCGAGCGGCTCCCAGGCGTCCACCGGTACGGCTCCGGGCAAGCCCGTCGACTTCGCCGTCGGTTTCGACACCGGCGGCGCCAACGGCAAGGGCACGGTCCTGATGAACGTCAGTCCCGGCAGCTCCGGTGCCAACGCGCTGCGGATCCAGGTGAACGGACCCGATGGGCGCCCGTTGGACGTACCCGAGGTCAAGGTCTCCTTCACTCTCACGGAGCAGGCGATCGGGCCGCTTCCAGCCCGTCTCGCCCGCTCCGCGCCCGGCCGGTGGGGGGCGGACAACATCCAGATCCCGCTGCCGGGCGAGTGGCGCATCCTGCTCACCGTACGGACGTCGGACATCGATCAGACGTCCGTCGAGAAGAACGTGAAGATCGGCGGCTGAAGAGGGCCATGAACGACAGCACCACGACAGCCACCGAATCCACCACCACAGCCACCGCGGCGCCCCCAGCCGCCACCGCGGCCGCCGATGACGGCCGCGCCCCCGGTATCTCGCGGCGGCGGCTGCTCGGCACAGCAGGCGCGGCCGGGGCCGCCGGTCTCGCACTGGGCGGTGTCGCCGGGGCCGCCACCCATGCCGCGGCAGCCGGTGAGGCACCGATCGCGCTGGCCGCGGTCGGCTCCGCGTCCGAACGCTTCCACACCTCGGGCACGGGCGGCCACCAGGCGGGGATCACCACGCCTCTCCAGTCCTGCGGCCATCTCATCGCCTTCGACCTCGCCGCCGGGGACGCGAGCACGAGCCGCAGGAGAGCCGCCGCGCTGATGCGCCGCTGGTCGGCGACAGCCGCCCTGCTGATGGCGGGCAAGCCCACGAGCAGCGGCGACACGGGCGTGGCCCTGGACGCGGGCCCCTCCTCGCTCACGATCACCTTCGGCTTCGGCCGCACCTTCTTCGACCGCACCGGCCTGACCGCGCGGTGCCCGGTAGAACTGGACCCGCTGCCGCCGTTCTCGTCCGACCGGCTCGACAGCCGGCGTTCGGACGGTGATCTCTGGGTGCAGCTCGGCGCCAACGACTCGCTGGTCGCCTTCCACGCCCTGCGGGCGATCCAGAAGGACGCGGACGACGCGGCGCGCGTGCGCTGGCAGATGAACGGTTTCAACCGCTCGCCGGGGGCGACGGCCAAGCCGATGACCACCCGCAATCTGATGGGCCAGGTCGACGGCACCCGTAATCCGAAGCCGTCGGACCAGGACTTCAGCCGGCGGATCTTCGTACCGGCCGGGGGAACGCCCGCGTGGATGGCGGGCGGCTCGTACGCGGTCGTCCGCAGGATCAGGATGCTGCTCGACGACTGGGAGCGGCTGTCCCTGACTCAACAGGAGCGGGTGATCGGCCGCCGGAAGTCGGACGGAGCCCCGCTGACGGGCGGCGACGAGACCACCGGACTCGCGCTCGACAAGACCGGACCGGACGGAAAGCTGGTCATCCCCGACAACGCCCACGCCAGGATCTCCGCTCCGGAACAGAACGGCGGAGCGGCGATGCTGCGACGCCCCTTCTCCTTCCACGACGGAATCGCCGCCGACGGTACGCCGGACGCCGGGCTGCTCTTCGTCTGCTGGCAGGCCGACCCCTTGAAGGGCTTCGTCCCGGTGCAGCGCAAGCTGGACCGCGGCGACGCCCTGTCCCCGTTCATCCGGCACGAGGCGAGCGGGCTGTTCGCCGTGCCTGGCGGGCCGGCAGAGGGCGAGTACGTGGGGCAGCGGCTCCTGGAAGCGTGATCGCGAACGCGGCGAGGAGCACGAGCGCACTAGGGTGACGGTATGTCCGCCATGCGCTACACCTATCTCGGCCCCGAGGGCACCTTCACCGAGGCGGCCCTGCGCACGCTCCCCGAGGCAGCGACCCGGGAGCTCGTCCCGATGGTGTCCGTACCGGCCGCCCTCGACGCCGTACGCAACGGGGAGGCCGCCGCCGCGCTCGTACCGATCGAGAACTCGGTTGAGGGCGGGGTCACCGCAACGCTGGACGAGTTGGCGTCGGGCGAACCGCTGATGATCTACCGAGAGGTGCTGCTGCCGATCACGTTCGCGCTGCTGGCGCGTCCTGGCACCAAGCTGTCCGACGTGAAGACGGTGACCGGCCATCCGGTGGCGCAGCCGCAGGTGCGCAACTGGTTGCGGTCCCAGCTGCCCGACTCCGTGTGGGAGTCCGCCGCGTCGAACGCGGACGGGGCACGGCTGGTGCAGGAAGGGCGTTTCGACGCCGCCTTCGCGGGGGAGTTCGCCGCGGCCACATACGGGCTTGAACCGCTGGTCACCGACATTCACGACGCCGAGAACGCGGAGACGCGGTTCGTGCTGGTCGGGCGGCCCGCGAGGCCCGCCGCACCGACCGGTGCCGACAAGACCTCGATCGTCATCTGGCAGCGCGACGACCACCCGGGCGCGCTGCTCGAACTGCTCCAGGAGTTCGCTGTACGCGGGGTGAACCTGATGCTGCTCCAGTCGCGGCCGACCGGCGCCGGCATCGGGAACTACTGCTTCGCGATCGACGCTGAGGGTCATATCGCGGACCACCGGGTCGGCGAGGCACTCATGGGGTTGAAGCGGATCTGCCCGAAGGTGCGGTTCCTCGGGTCGTATCCGCAGGCGGGTGTGCCACCGCAGGAGGCACACGATCTCCAGGCGCGTGCGCTGCGCCGAGGCACGTCGGACGCGGAATTCGTAGCGGCTGCTGAGTGGCTGGCGCGTTGCCAGGACGGCCGCGCGTAACCGCTACCCTGATCATCTTTCGTACCTTATGTCCTTCTCTATTCCTTCCTTTCACACCTTCGCGCTTTCGTGCAGCCCGCGGGGGTTTTCGTCACCCACCGGCAAGAAGTTATCCACAGGATCGCTTTGCCGCCTGGGGACAAGTCGATACCGCCGATCGCCATAGTCGACAAATCGCCCTAGTCGCCCCACGCGCATCCACAGCGAGGCATCGCAACCCCGCCACGGCAATCCCCTTGATCATCTCCAGAGATCCAGGAATTAACACTCGAAAGAGTGCATGAGGCAGGTTTGAAAGAAGACTCGCCTGAAACTTGATGATCCTTAAACCTGTGTGAGCCTCGCACCCGGAACGATCTCCTCCGCAATCCACAGACCAGCCGGACGCCCTGTGGATAACTTCGCGAGACACCCCTGCCCTGTGGACAACCCGCGCCGAGGAGCCCCTCCGCCGCACCGCCGAGGGATTCCCTCACCGACGGGATCATCAGCCGGTCATCGCCCGGCCGCGTCAACGCCGAGGCCAATAGCCGATGCCGATGCCGTCATGGATTCATCGCCACTTTCCCGATATCCGACATTTTCTGGCAGTTCAGGCAATAAGGGGCAAAGTGACACGCACGCGATATCAATCGGGTGGGGAGGCCACAGGCGGCACCGGTAGCCTGGTGGGGTGATTGACCTTCGCCTGCTCCGTGAGGACCCCGACCGTGTTCGCGCCTCCCAGCGCGCCCGAGGAGAGGACGTCGGCATTGTCGACGCCCTGCTCTCAGCCGATGAGCGGCGCAGGTCGTCCGGCATCCGCTTCGACGAACTCCGCTCCGAGCAGAAGTCGCTCGGCAAGCTCATCCCCAAGGCATCGCCCGACGAGCGCGCGGAACTGCTGAAGAAGGCCGAGCAGCTGAAGACCGACGTCAAGGCGGCGGAGGCGGAGCAGCACGAAGCCGACGAGGAGACCCGTCGGCTGGCCCTGCAACTCGGCAACCTGGTCCACCCGGATGTGCCGGTCGGCGGTGAGGAGGATTTCGTCGTCCTCGAGACCCATGGCACGATCCGTGACTTCGCCGCCGAAGGCTTCGAGCCCAAGGACCACCTGGAACTCGGCGAGGCGCTCGGCGCCATCGACGTGGAGCGGGGCGCCAAGGTCTCGGGCTCGCGCTTCTACTACCTGACGGGTGTCGGAGCCCTGCTGGAGCTCGCGCTCGTCAACGCCGCGATCGCCCAGGCCACCGAAGCGGGCTTCATCCCGATGCTGACCCCGGCGCTGGTCCGCCCGCGCGCCATGGAGGGCACCGGTTTCCTCGGCCAGGCCGCGGAGAACGTCTACCACCTGGAGAAGGACGACTTCTATCTGGTGGGCACGTCCGAGGTGCCGCTGGCGGCGTACCACATGGACGAGATCATCGACGCCGACAAGCTGCCGCTGCGGTATGCGGGCTTCTCGCCGTGTTTCCGGCGTGAGGCCGGCACGTACGGCAAGGACACCCGCGGAATCTTCCGCGTGCACCAGTTCGACAAGGTCGAGATGTTCACCTACGTCGACCCGGACGACGCCCAGAACGAGCACCAGCGGCTCCTTGAGTGGGAGAAGCAGTGGCTGAACGCGCTGGAGCTGCCGTTCCAGGTCATTGACGTGGCCTCAGGCGACCTGGGCTCGTCCGCCTCGCGCAAATACGACTGCGAAGCGTGGATCCCCACCCAGGGCAAGTACCGCGAGCTGACCTCCGCGTCGAACTGCGACGGCTTCCAGGCCCGGCGTCTGTCGGTGCGCATGCGGGACGGCAAGCAGGTCAAGCCGCTCGCCACGCTGAACGGCACGCTGTGCGCCGTGCCGCGCACGATCGTCGCGATCCTGGAGAACCACCAGCTGGCGGACGGTTCGGTGCGCGTGCCCGAGATCCTGCGCCCCTACCTCGGCGGCCGTGAAGTCCTGGAGCCGGTCGGCAAGTGATCCCCACCCCTCCTCTTCTTCCCTACCGCCTGATAGCCACGGACCTCGACGGAACGCTGCTGCGCTCCGACGGCACGGTCTCCGGACGTACCCGCGAAGCGCTCGCCGCCGCTACGGCGGCGGGCGCGGCACATATCGTCGTCACCGGCCGGGCCGTGCCCTGGACCCGCCACATACTGGACGATCTGGACTACCGGGGTCTCGCGGTCTGCGGCCAGGGTGCTCAGGTCTACCACGCGGGGGAGCACCGGCTGCTGACCTCGGTGACCATGGACCGGCAACTGGCCGGGATCGCGGTCGCCAAGCTGGAGGCGGAGGTCGGGCCGCTCGCGCTGGCCGCGTGCCGCGACGGTCTGGACGGCAAGGTCGTCCTCGGGCCCGGCTACGAGTTCCAGGGCTACGAGCTGCCGGTGGTCGCCGCGACCGATACGGCCGAGATATGGTCGGCGCCGCTCACCAAGGTCTATGTGCAGCATCCGACGCTCGGCGATGACGAGCTGACGCGGATCGCCCGTGAGACGGTGGGCGGCCTGGTCGATGTGGTCCTGGCGGGCGCGGGGATCATCGAGCTGCTGCCCCTGGGGCTCACCAAGGCCACCGGGCTCTCGCTGGCCGCACGCCGGTTGGATGTGAAGGCCGCGCAGACGATCTCCTTCGGGGACATGCCCAATGACACCCCGATGCTCGCCTGGTCCGGTCATGGCGTGGCGATGGCCAATGCCCATGCCGAACTCAAGGCGGTGGCCCAGGAGATCACCGCTTCGAACGACCACGACGGCATCGCGCTGGTGATCGAGAAGCTGCTGGCCGGCTGAGTACGCCGGATCGCGGAGGATGCGCGGATCGAACGCGCGCGGGGGATACCCCGACCACGACTCTCCGCCGACCGACATCGAACGTCGGTCACAGCGCGAGCCGGTGCCTTACCACTCGGCCAATCCTCCGGGAGGGCGGCCCGCGCTTTCGCGCGCTCGAAGCGGCCACCCGGGCAGTGTGCGGGCGGCTCGACGGAGTCCGATGATTACTCCGAAGCCTGCCGCGCGCTGCCCTGTAGGGAGCTCGGCGGACTCGTGCATCCGGTCATCGCCGCGCTCCTCCCCGGTCTCGGTATCTCGCCGGACTTCCGCATCGCACTTGTGTGCGACGCCTCAACCACTCTGCCGTGCGGGGCGGTTCGTCGCCACCGAATTTGCGGGACACGGCGGAGCCCCCGGAACCGGTGAATCGGTGGATTCCGGGGGCCCTCCGACAACGCGTTTGCCGTACAGCGTCACCTGTTGTTCCGCGTCGGCTTGTTGTTCCGCGTCACTCGTCTCCGGCCAGGGTCAGCGTCCGCAGCTTCTGCCCCGCGTACGCCGTCGCGAGCAGCGTCACACCCACCAGCAGCGACACGGCCACCGGCAGACCCACGTCCGAGGCGATCATGCCCTCGGGGCCGATCTTCTCGGCCAGCGCAAGCGACCACTGCTGCACACTGAGCGTCTTCGCACCGGCGATCAGGCTGCCGAAGAGGGTCTCCCACACCAGGGCGTAGACGAGTCCGATCACCACAGCATGCCGACTGACCGTGCCGAGCAGCAGGAAGAGGGCGCTGTACGCGATCGAGGAGACCAGTGCCGCCACCGTGTAGGCCGTGGCGATCTGCTGGCCGTTGCCGTTCAGGATGAGACCCGCCAGCAGCGTGGGGATGGCGGAGAAAGCCATCGTCACGGCGATCGCGACGATCAGCTTGGTGGTGATGATGGTCGGGCGTTTCACCGGCTTGGCGAGCAGATAGACGATCGAGCCGTCGTCGATCTCCGGCCCGATGGCGCCCGTACCGGCGATCACACCGATCAGCGGCACCATGGTCGCGATGGCGAAACCGCCCAGCACATCGGAGGCGATCTGGTCGTCAACTCCGTTGAACACCCTGATCAGGACCGCGATCAGCAGCAGCAGTCCGGGCAGTACGAAAAGGACCGCGGCCCGGCGGCGGCCGAGAAGCGCCCGGTAGGTGAGCCGGGCGACAGTGGGGTTGTACATGTCGATGGCTCCTTTCAGGCCGCTACGAGGTAGGAGAAGACCGACTCAAGGGACTCGTCCGAGGGCGAGACCGTGAGCAGCCGGATCGAGTGCTCGCGGGCGACCCGCGGGAGCAGTTCGGTGAACCGCCCGAAGTCGACCGCCTGGATCCGCAACGCGCCTTCGTGTACGTCCACTTCGATACCCGCCGTCGACGGGTCGGCGATCAGCGCGGCGGCGAGCGCCCGGTCATCGCTGGAGCGCACCAGGTAGCGGTGCGGCCGGTCCGTCATCAGGCGCCGGATCTTGCGGAAGTCGCCACTCGCGGCATGCCGGCCTGCCACGATCACCTCGATATGCGAGGCGAGTTGCTCGACCTCCTCCAGAATGTGCGAGGAGAACAGGACCGTACGGCCCTCGGCACCCATCCGCCGCAGCAGCTCCATCAACTGCATGCGCTGGCGCGGATCCATGCCGTTGAACGGCTCGTCCAGGAGCAGCACGCTGGGCTGGTGGACAAGGGCGGAGGCCATCTTGACCCGCTGGCGCATGCCCTTGCTGTACGTGGCGATCTTGCGGTCCTGCGCGTACTCCATCTCGACCGTCGCCAGGGCCTGCTGGGCCTCCTTGGCGCCGAGCCCGTGCAACTCGGCGTTGGCGACGACGAATTCCCGGCCGGTGAGGAAGTCGTACATGGCCTCGCGCTCGGGCACGACACCGACCTGCCGGTAGACCGACTCATTGCGCCAGATCGGCCGCCCGTCGAGGGTGACGGTGCCGGTGGAGGGGGCGAGGAAGCCGCCCATCATGTTGATGAGTGTGGACTTGCCCGCGCCGTTGGGCCCGAGGAGCCCGGTCACTCCCGGACCGATCTCCATGGTCACGTCGTTGACGGCGACCACGTTGCCGAACCAGCGGGAGGTGTGGTCGATAGAAAGAGTGCTCATGGGCGCAGCCCATTCCTTAGAAGGGTGGTGGCGGGCGACGGGAGGGAGATCACAGCCCCACCTTTCGGTAGCGGAGCATCAGTACGGCGTAGGAGCCGAGGATCAGCGCGAGGACGACCAGCAGATAGACCGCACCGGCAGCGCCGCCGGGCCCATCACCGCTGGGGAAGGAGGTGGTCGCGCCGAGGAAGGCGGTCTGCACCCCGTCGATCAGCGTGATGGGCGAGAAGAGCCCCATCCACTGCACCACTCCGGTGGCCCCGGTCTCTCCGGCGATGGCCTGGACCGTGGACACCGCTCCGAAGGAGAGGGTGAAGGTGGCGATGACGGCGGCGACTCCGAAGCCGCGGCGGGGCGTGAGCGCCGCCATGACCAGCCCCAGTCCGCCGAACAGCAGCGACAGGAGAGCCACGGCCACCAGCGCCTGGGCCAGCCCCTTGGTCTGGTCGACGAAGTCCATCTTCGCGAGCAGCGATCCGATGTAGAGGATCAGCAGTGGCACGCCGGTGAGCACGAACAGCGCGGACGCCATGGCGCCGTACTTGGCGAGCACGTAGTCCACCCGCTCGATCGGGCGGGAGAAGTACAGCGGCACCGTCTTGAACCTGAGGTCCCTGGAGACCGACTGCGGCGCCTGTGCGGCCAGGAAGAGGCCGATGACCGCCTGCATGATGATCGCGTAGCGCGTGTACTCGATCGGCAGCGCCGTCATCTTCGTGGTGACCGCGACCGCGACGATGATCGCCGCCGGCACGCACATCACGGCGAAAAGGATCATTGGCAGCACCTTGGACTTGGCGCTCCGGCCGAGGCCGTAAGCGCCACGCAGCGACTGCGAGTAGAGCGAGCGGCGGGCGTAGGCCCGGCCCAGTCGGGCGCCGCCGTAGCTTCGGTAGCCGATGTTGTGGATACGGGTGACGCTGCCGCGCTCGCCCGTGTCGCGGTGGGCGTCCACGGTGCGGGGTGTCGGGGTGCTCATCGCGCCGGGACCTCCATGGGCTGGGCCGCTGCCTGCGGGCGGAAGACCTCCGCGATGTGGTGGCGGCGCTGTTCCATCCGTACGAGTCCGAGGCCGAGGGCGGCGACGGTGTCGCGGACGATGTCGTAGGTCTCCTCGCCGGTCGCCTCCAGCAGGAGGATGTGGCCGGCGCCCGGCAGTCCCTCCTCGACTCCGGCGTGCAGGGTGATCCCGGCGGCGGTGAGGGCCTTTCGCAGCGCCGTGGCCCCGTCAGGGTGGGCGTCGCTGTCGGTGACCTCGACCGCCAGGGTGGTCGTGGTCTGGGTGAAGTCGCTGGTGGAGCTGGAGCGCAGCAGGGCGCCGCCGTCCACGACCACCACATGGTCACAGGTGCGTTCGAGCTCTCCCAGCAGATGGGAGGTGACCAGGACGGAGATGCCGAAGTCGGTGTAGACGCGGCGGATCAGGCCGAGCATCTCGTCGCGGCCGACCGGGTCCAGGCCGTTGGTCGGCTCGTCGAGGAGCACGAGCTGGGGATCGTGGACCAGTGCCTGAGCGAGCTTGACCCGCTGCTTCATACCCGTCGAGTAGCCGCCGATGGGGCGGTAGCGCTCCTCGTAGAGCCCGACATGGCGCAGGGTGTCCGCGGTGCGCTCGCGGGCCGCGGTCGGCGGGAGTCCGGACATTCGCGCCATATGGACGACGAACTCCGTGGCGGAGACGTCCGGCGGCAGGCAGTCGTGCTCGGGCATGTAGCCGACCCGCTCGCGGATGGCGGCGCCGGAGGTGGCGACGTCCAGGCCGAGCACTTCCGCGCGGCCTTCCGTGGCGGGGGACAGACCCAGCAGGATCTTGATCAGTGTGGACTTGCCGGCCCCGTTGGCGCCCACGAGTCCGGTCACGCCGGGCCCGATGTCCAGGGAGAGCCGGTCAAGCGCGGTCACCCGGGGGAACCGCTTGCTGAGGCTTTCGGTCACGATCACAGTCACGCTTCGACGGTAGTGGCGGGGGCCACAGCCGTCGTCAGCCTTGGCGGTTGTTCCACATCAGACTCTGGTCGTACGGGCCCGTAGGGGCGGCAGCACCGAGAGGAGGAGCAGGCTGGGGGAGAGCGGAGCCGGTCGAGGAGACGCCGGCGGAGTTATCCACAGGCTTGTGCACTGCCCTTGACGCAGTCGCCGGGCATTGTCACATTCATCACTGTCACATTGCGGATACAGAGCGCGATGCGGCACGGGTGGAAGCTCGGGGCGAAACGGGGCCGAAGCGGTGGGAGGCGGTGTGAGCATGAGCCTTGAGGGCGCACGCAAACGACGGGTGCGGACGGGCGGGATCGAGCTGTGCGTCGCCGAGCTCGGCGACGAGACCCGGCCGACGGTGGTGCTGGTGCACGGCTATCCCGACAGCAAGGAAGTGTGGTCCGAGGTCGCCTCCCGGCTGGCCACGCGCTTCCATGTGGTGCTGTACGACGTGCGGGGGCACGGGCGCTCGACGGCTCCGCTGCCGCTGCGCGGTGGCTTCACCCTGGAGAAGCTGACGGACGACTTCCTGGCGGTCGCGGACGCGGTCAGCCCCGACCGGCCGGTGCATCTGGTCGGGCACGACTGGGGGTCCGTGCAGGGCTGGGAGTTCGCCACGGTCGAGCGGACCAGGGGCCGGATCGCCTCGTTCACCTCGATGTCCGGGCCTTCTCTCGACCATTTCGGGCACTGGATCAAGCAGCGCATCACCCGGCCGACGCCGCGCCGCGTCGGCCAGCTCGTCGACCAGTGGGCCAAGTCCTGGTACGTGTACGCGCTGCACACCCCGGCACTGCCCGAGCTGGCGTGGCGCGGTCCACTCGGCAGGCGATGGCCGAAGCTCCTCCAGCGGATGGAGAAGCTGCCCAGCGGGGAGTACCCCACGGCCTCGCTGCCGTCCGATGCCGCGCACGGCGCCTGGCTCTACCGTGACAATGTGCGCGCCCGGCTGCGGCGCCCCCGCTCGGACGCGTACGCGCACGTGCCGGTGCAGCTGATCACCCCGACCAAGGACGCCTATCTGTCCGGGCGGCTCTACGACGACCTCGGGCAGTGGGCGCCACGGCTGGTGCGCCACACCCTGCCCGCCAAGCACTGGTTGCCGCGCACACGGCCGGACCAACTGGCTGTCTGGATCACTGACTTCGTCAACGCACAGGAAGCGGACGCGGATGCCATACCCGCTCCGGCGACCGGTACGAAAGGCGCCTCCCGGAGCGCCGGGCGACATCGGCGCCTGCATCGCACCTTCGCCGAGCGCTTCGGTGGACAGCTGGTGCTCGTGACAGGCGCGGCGAGCGGGATCGGGCAGGCCACCGCGCTGGCCTTCGCCAGGGCGGGGGCACGAATCGTCGCCGTCGACGTGGATGCCGCGGGAGCCGCCAGGACCGCCGCCAAGGCCCGGCAGCTCGGCGCTCCGGAAGCCTGGGGAGAGCAGGCCGACGTCGGTGACGAGCAGGCGGTGGAGAAGCTCGCCGGACGGGTCGCCGCCGACTACGGCATCGTCGATGTGCTGGTCAACAACGCCGGTATCGGGCTCGCGGGCTCGTTCTTCGACACCACGGACGAGGACTGGCGCAGGATGCTCGACGTCAATCTGTGGGGTGTCATCCACGGCTGCCGGATCTTCGGTAGGCAGATGGTCGAGCGCGGCCAGGGCGGCCATATCGTCAACATCGCTTCGGCGGCGGCGTTTCAGCCGTCCAGGACACTGTCCGCGTATGCCACGTCGAAAGCGGGCGTGCTGATGCTCAGCGAGTGCCTGCGGGCAGAGCTGGCGGTCCGGGACATCGGTGTCTCGGCGATCTGCCCGGGCATCGTGAACACGCGCATCACCGCCACCACACGGTTCACCGGAGTGTCGGACGAGGAGCAGCGGCGCCGGCGGCAGAAGTCGTCACGGTTGTACGCACGGCGCAACTACCCCCCGGTGCGGGTCGCCGACGCGGTGCTGCGCGCGGTGCTGCGGAACGAGGCGGTGGTCCCGGTGACACCGGAGGCCCGCGGTGCCCGCTTGCTGTCCCGCGCCGCTCCCGGGGCGACACGCGCGATGGCCCGCTGGGAGCCACGGCTGTGAGTATGTCCGGGCAGCCGACGCCCGCTTACCGTGCCGGGTACCGCATCGAGGACCTGGCACACCTCAGTGGCGCCACGGTCCGGACGATACGCGCCTACCAGGACCGGGGCCTGCTGCCCAAGCCGGAGCGGCGCGGGCGGTCCAATGTGTACGGAGACGCACATCTGGCCCGGCTGCGTCAGATCGCCGAACTCCTCGACCGGGGCTACACACTGGCCTCGATCAAGGAGTTGCTGGAGGCGTGGGACACGGGCCGGGGACTCGGCGGCATACTCGGCCTGGTCGCCGAGGTCCAGGGCCCTTGGAGCGACGAGGTGCCCGACCGCATCAGCCGCGCCCAACTAGCCGCGAGGTTCCCGGAGTCACCAGGCGAGGCGGCCATCGCCGAGGCCCTGGAGCTCGGCGTGCTGGAACGCATCCCAGGCATGGACGATGAGTTCCTGGTGCCGAGCCCCCAAGAGCTCTCCGTGGCATTCGAGTTGTATGAGGCAGGGGTGCCACTCGCCGCGATCGGCCTTCACCTACGGGAACTACGCGTACATATGGAGCACATAGCCTCCCGTTTCCTGGAGTTCACCACCGAGCATGTCTTCGCCCGCTACCTGGGCCATCACTCGCCGACTGACGCGGACGCCGCGGAGGCGGCGGTGATGGTGCGGCGACTCAGGCCGCTGGCGCGGCAGGCCGTCGTTGCCGAACTGGCTCGGGCCATGCGACTGTTCGCCACCAGGGAGCTCGACCATCACCTGAGGACGCAAAGCCCGCCGATCCGCGATGAGGAGACCCGCTCGGTGATCCTGCCGCTCACGACAATCCATGCCGTCGAGCGTCTTGTTGGGGCGGCACAGGCGAGGACGTTCATCACTTCGGCGGTGGAACGCGAGCTGCACGCCCGGACCTTGGACTCAATGGCACCAATTCAGTCCAAATCAGGTTAAGTTGATCAAATGCTATGAATCAAAGGAAGGTTGTCCACAGGACAGTCAAGTCTCCTTGTGGATAACGGACTTGGCTGTGGATCAAACATGTGGAGCACTATCGTCCGGATGAAATCTCGTTGGCGCTGAGACGACCGGCCGGGCACGCTGACGAGGTGGACGGGATGAGCGGGACGGACAGGTCGAGCGGGATGGACGAAAGACGCACCGTGAAGGTGTCGAAGTACCTGGCGAAGCATCTGCGGCATCAGCCGGAGCGGATCGGGATCACTCTCGACCCGAACGGCTGGATCTCCATTGAGGAGCTGATCCGCGCCGCTGACGCGCATGGCTTCCCCATCACCCGGGAGGAGCTGGAACATGTCGTCGCCGTCAACGACAAACGGCGCTACACGATCGACGGCGACCGCATCAGAGCCAGCCAGGGGCATACCGTCCAGGTCGACCTGGAACTCCCGGTCGCCGAACCACCTCCGTACCTCTACCACGGCACCGTCGCCCGGCACCTGGACGCGATCCGCGCCGAAGGGCTGCGTCCCATGGCCCGCCACCATGTACACCTGTCACCCGACCGCGAGACAGCGACCCGCGTCGGTGCCCGCCGGGGCCGCCCGGTCGTCCTCAGCGTGGACGCGGGCGCCATGCACCGAGCCGGCCATGTCTTCCATGTGAGCGCGAACGGCGTCTGGCTCGCGGACACGGTGCCCCCGGAGTTCCTGCGCTTCCCGGACGGGAGAGGCTGAGCTCCCCGCCCGGCGAAGCACGCGGTTCAGCGGAGCTGGGCGGGGGCCTCGGTGGCGATCTTCTCGAAGACGGACAGGTCAGCGGCGAAGTCCGAGTCGGGGATGGGCCAGTGGATCACGAGCTCGGTGAAGCCCAGGTCCTGGTGCCGCCCGGCGAAGTCCACGAAGGCGTCCAGTGACTCCAGGGGTCGGGCGCGATCCGGGGTGAAGCCGGTGAGCAGGATCTTGTCGAGCGGCGCCGCCCGTCCGATGTCCGCGCAGGCCCCGGCGAGCTTCTCCGCCTGGCCGCTGATCGCGGCTACCGACTGCTCGGGGGTGCCTTCCTCGTACAGCTTCGGGTCACCCGTCGTCACCCAGGCCTGTCCGTACCGGGCCGCCAGCTTCAGCCCGCGCGGGCCGGTGGCCGCCACCGCGAAGGGAAGGCGGGGGCGCTGGACGCAACCGGGAACGTTGCGCGCCTCCACGGCGGAGTAGTGGCTGCCCTGTGCGCTGACCGCGCCCTCGGTGAGCAACCGGTCGAGCAGCGCTACGAACTCGGCGAACCGGTCGGCCCGCTCCTTCGGCGTCCATGGTTCCTGCCCGAGCGCCGTCGCGTCGAAGCCGTTGCCACCAGCCCCGATACCCAGGGTGATCCGGCCGTCCGAGACGTCGTCCAGGGAGATCAGCTCCTTGGCGAGCGTCACGGGGTGCCGGAAGTTGGGCGAGGTGACGAGGGTGCCCAGCCTCAGCCGGTCGGTGGCCGTGGCAGCGGCCGTGAGTGTGGGCAGAGCGCCGAACCACGGCCCGTCCCGGAAGGTGCGCCAGGACAGGTGGTCGTAGGTGTAGGCAGCGTGGAAACCGAGCTCCTCGGCCCGCTGCCACTTCTCGCGGCCTCCCTCACGCCAGCGGTCGACGGGGAGGATCACGGTGCTCAGACGCAGGCTCATGAAGTCGAGCCTACGTCCCTCGCACAGACGTCCCGGCAGAAGGTCCGGCAGCGCCCGGCAGAGGCTCGGCAGCATCTCGGCGGAGCCTGAGTGCCGAGCAGCAAGCCATGTTCATGACGACCACGCTGTGTCTCCGTGCGCCTACTCATATGTGCACCCTGCCGCACGCACGTGCGGCAGGTACGCGAGAATGCGAGTGTGACCTCAGCTACCGAGCCCCTGCCGCTCCCCGCCGTCGTCCGGTTGATCGCCACCGATCTCGACGGCACTCTGCTGCACGACGACAAGTCCGTCTCGGACCGGACCATCGCCGCGCTCGCCGCCGCCGAGAACGCCGGGATCGAGGTCTTCTTCGTCACCGGCCGCCCGGCCCGGTGGATGGGCGTCGTCAGCGACCATGTCCATGGGCATGGTCTGGCGATCTGCGCCAACGGCGCCGCGGTCGTGGATCTGCACGCCGGCGGACAGCTGATCCAGGCGCGGCCGCTGGAGCGGTCGACCGCGCTCAAGGTCGTCAGGACCCTGCGTGACGCCGCGCCCGGCACCACCTTCGCGGTCGAGCTGAGCACCGGCATCCACTACGAGCCGGACTACCCGCCCTTCTATCTGGACCCGGGCGCCACCACCGCCACCGCGGAGAAACTGCTCGGCGACGACGGCCCGGACCCCGCCGCCCCGGTGCTCAAACTGCTGGCCCAGCATCCCGAGCTGACCCCGGACGGCTTCCTCGCCCTGGCGAGGACCGCCGCGGGTGACATCGCCTCCCTCACCCGCTCCAGCCCCACCGCCCTGCTGGAGATCAGCGGGAAGGGCGTCTCCAAGGCATCCACGCTCGCGCTCTGCTGCGCCGAGCGCGGGATCTCGTCGGACCAGGTCGTCGCCTTCGGGGACATGCCCAATGACGTGGAGATGCTGACCTGGGCGGGCCGGTCGTACGCGATGGGCAACGCTCACCCGGAGGTCGTCGCCGCCGCGTCCGGGCGCACCGTCGCCAACAACGAGGACGGCGTCGCCGTCGTCATCGAGGAGATCCTCGCCTCGCTCAAGGCCTGAGGCGCGGGGGCCGCGCCCCTCAGACGAAGACCCCGCGATCCGCCAGCCACCCCACCGGGTCCACCCCCGACCCCAGATACGGGGTGACCCGCGCCTCGAAGTGCAGATGCGGCCCGGTCGAGTTCCCTGTGGTCCCCGCCTGGGCGATCCACTGCCCGGCGCTCACCCACTCCCCCTGGTCCACGGTGACCGCGGCGAGATGCGCGTACTGCGTGTACCAGCCGTCCTCGTGCTGGATGACGATCTCGATGCCGAAGCCGCCACCGCACGACACCGACACCACCCGGCCGTCGCCGACGGCCCGCACCGGAGTGCCGATGCCGACGGCGAAGTCCTGGCCGGTGTGGCGCTTCGCCCAGCGTTCACCCGCACTGTCGAAGCCGGCCGAAAGCGAGTAGTTCCGCACCGGCGCCACCCACTGGGAGCCGTCCGGCTGCTCCGACTGGTCCAGCCGTACCGCTCCCGCGCACTGGCCGGCGGCGGCGCTGCGGTTCGCCTTGTCCTGGAGCAGCCACTGAGCCGCCTGGAGTTTGGTCTCGATCTTCTTCTTGATCTCGGCCAGCCGGGCGGCCTGCGCATCCAGTACCGCCAGCGCCTCCTGCGCCCTCTGCTCGGCCTCGGCGCTGCGGCGCTCGGCCTGCCTCGCGTCGTCCAGCAGCCGGTTCACGGTCAGCTCCATGCGCCAGGCCAGCTGCCAGCCGCGGATCATCTCCTCGGGATCGTCGGCCAGCAGCAGCTTCGCCGTGACCGCGAGGGACCCGCCGCTGCGGTACTGGGCGCGGGCAACACCGCCGATCCTGTCGTGCAGCCGCCCGAGTTCACCGCGCGCCTGCCACAGCCGCTCCTCAAGCTCCTCGGTGTGGGCCCGTTCGGCATCGGCTTCGCGTCTGCCCTGCTCGTACGACGCGGCCGCCTCTGACGCCTCTTCATACAGCCTTGCCACCTGGGCGCTGACGGTGGGCCCGTCGCTGGCGGCGGCCGGCAGCGCGGGCAGGAGGAGCACCAGGCAGGCCAGCACCACCAGGCCCTGCACCAGGCCGTGTTCCAGCAGCCGGCAGCGGTCTCCGTGGTGATGACCCATTCACGGATCGTCACACCACATTTGTCTGCTGTGTGGCATTTAGTTGGTGTCGTAGCGCCAATCGGCCCAATCAGCGGTGCGGCAGGGCAAGCAGCTCAGCAGCGTGTTCCCGCTCCAGCATGCGCCGCAGCGGGCCTTCCACAGCGGCCAGTTCGGCGTACGGACCGCGCTGTACGGTCCGGCCGCCGTCCAGCACCAGGACCTCGTCCACGGCATCGAGACCATGCAACCGGTGGGTGATCAGCACAGTGGTGCGTCCCTGTGTCGCCGCCAGCAGATCCGCCGTGAGGGCGTCCGCCGTGGCGAGGTCCAGATGCTCGGCCGGCTCGTCGAGCAGCAGTACGGGGAAGTCGGCGAGCAGCGCACGGGCGAGGGCCAGGCGCTGGCGCTGACCACCCGAGAGCCGGGCACCGTGCTCGCCCACCAGGGTGTCCAGGCCGTCCGGCAGGCTCTCGACCCACTCCGACAGCCGTGCTCCGGCGAGTGCGGTGCGCAGTTCGGTCTCGGACGCGTCGGTACGGGCGAGCCGGAGGTTCTCCCGGATGGAGCTGTCGAAGATATGGGCGTCCTGTGCGCAGAGCCCGACGAGACGACGGATCGTGTCGCCGTCCAGCGCGGTCGCATCCCTGCCGGCGAGGGTGTACGTCCCCTCCCTCACTTCGAGGAAGCGCAGCAGCACTTGGGCGAGGGTGGTCTTGCCCGATCCGGACGCGCCGACGACGGCGATCCGCTTGCCCTCGGTGAGGCTCAGCTCGAATCCGTTGAGAGCGTCACGCTCCTGTCCCGGGTACCGCGCCGAGAGCCCGCGCAGCCGGAGCGGAAAGGCCGAGCCGGGCGCAGGTGCCGGATCCACCGGCTCCTGGACGGGCACCGGGGCGTCGAGCACCTCGAAGACCCGCTCCGCACTGCGCACCACCCGCTGCCGGTAGCGGACGGCGAGCGGCAGTCCGCTGACCGCTTCGAAGGCGGCAAGCGGGGTCAGTACGACCACGGCCAGCTCCACGCCCTCGATTCGGCCCGCGATTACGGCCGACACACCCACGTACGCCGCAAGCACGACGGTCAGCCCGCAGGTCAGGGCGGACAGCGCGCCCCCGAGCGCGGACGCCGACGCGGTGCGCGCCTCCATCCGGGCGAGCCGCGCATCGGCCTCGCGCACCGCGCCCACCCTGCTGCCGAGCGCTCCGGCCACGGTCAGCTCGGCTGTGCCCCGGAGCAGTTCCACGATCCGGGTGGCGAGCACACCGCGCGCCGGAGCCACAGCGCGTTCGGCCCGCCGCGCCCACGCCGCGCCGGCCATCGGCACGGCGATTCCGGCGACCAGCAGCCCCACGGCCAGTACGGCGCCGGCCTCGGGCAGCAGCCAGGCCGTGAATCCGGCGGACAGGGCACCGACGATGACGGCCGCTCCCACGGGCAGCAGCCAGCGCAGCCAGTAGTCCTGGAGCGCGTCCACATCGGCCACGAGCCGGGACAGCACATCGCCGCGCCGGGTGTCGCGCAGTCCTGCGGGGGTGATGCGCTCCAGCCGCCGGTAGACGCCGACCCGCAGCTCGGCGAGCATCGACAGCACGGCGTCATGGGAGACCAGCCGCTCGGCGTAGCGGAACACGGCACGGCCGATCCCGAAGGCACGCGTGGCCGTCACCGCCACCATCAGATAGAGCACGGGCGGCTGTTCGGAGGCCCGGGAGATCAGCCAGCCGGACACCGCCATCAGGCCCACCGCGGACCCTAGCGCCAGACTTCCCAGCAGCAGCGCCAGTACGAGCCGCCTGCGCGACACGCCGGCCATCGCACGCACCCGGCGCAGCACCCCGCCTGGAGAGCCCACCGCGGACAGCGCGTCCACGGATGACACCGGCGCGGCAGCAACCGGCGCGGCTCCGGCCGGCGCGGCAGCAACCGGCGCGGCTCCGGCCTGGCCGGTTTCCAGACCCACCTCCGGGCCGTACGCCCCACGCACCGCCCGCGCGCCGCTGCCGGCAGCGGCGCCCGTACCGCCTCCCCCCACCACCGCACCCGGGCGCAGCTCCACCACCCGGTCCGCCACGGCCAGCAGGGCGGGCCGGTGCACGACCAGCAGCACTGTGCGTCCCTCGGCCAACCGCCTTACCGCGGCCACGACGCCCGCCTCGGTCTCGCCGTCCAGCGCGGCGGTCGGCTCGTCCAACAGCAGCAGTGGCCGGTCGGCCAGAAACGCGCGGGCGAGCGCGAGCCGCTGCCGCTGCCCCGCGGACAGGCCCGAGCCGTCCTCCCCCAGCACGGTCTCCACTCCGTCCGGCAGCCCGGCCACGAAGTCCTGGGCCCCGGCGTCCCGCAGCGCCGCCGCGAGTTGCCCGTCGCTGGCGTCCGGGCGGGCAAGCCGTATGTTCTCGGCGATCGTTCCGGCGAAGAGATACGGCCGTTGCGGCACCCAGGCGATGCGTTCACGCCATGCGTCGAGGTCTACGCCGGACAGGTCCACCGCCGCGGAATCGGCCGCCCCGATCCGTACCGCGCCCTCGTCCGGGCGGACGAAGCCCAGCACCGCGTCCAGCAGGGTCGACTTGCCCACCCCGCTCGGCCCGACCAACGCGACGGTCTCACCGTCCCGTACGGTCAGCGAGGCACCCTCCAGCGCGGGCGCCGGGCGCCCCTTGTGCCGTACGGTCACCGAGTCCAGCTCCAGCCGGATCCCGCCAGGACCCGGCACCACGCCCGTACCCGCCGCGGGCACCGGGGTCTCCAGTACCTCGAAGATCTCCTCAGCGGCCGACAGCCCCTCTGCCACCGCGTGGTACTGCGCCCCGACCTGCCGGATCGGCAGATAGGCCTCAGGGGCGAGGATCAGCACCACCAGACCGGTGTACAGGTCGAGTTCGCCGTGCACGAGGCGCATACCGATACCCACGGCCACCAGCGCCACCGACAGCGTCGACAGCAACTCCAGCGCGAACGACGACAGAAACGCGATGCGCAGCGTCCGCAGCGTCGCCCGCCGGTACTCGCCGGTGATCGTGCGGATCGAATCGGCCTGCGCCTTCGCCCGCCCGAACACCTTCAGCGTCGGGAGCCCCGCGACCACGTCCAGGAAGTGCCCGGACAACCGGGACAGCAGCGCCCACTGACGCTTCATCCGTGCTTCGGTGGCCCAGCCGATCAACACCATGAAGACCGGGATCAGCGGCAACGTCCCTACGATGATCGCCGCCGACACCCAGTCGTCGGTGACGATCCGGGCCAGCACCGCCACAGGCACGACCACCGCGAGCCCCAGTTGAGGCAGGTAACGCGCGAAGTAGTCATCGAGCGCGTCGACACCACGCGTCGCCAGAGCCACCAGCGAGCCCGTGCGCTGCCGGCTCAGCCACCCCGGGCCCAGCCGTGCCGCCCGCTCCAGCAGCCGCATCCGCAGTTCGCTCTTGACCGCGGCGCTCGCCCGGTGGGCCGCGAGCTCCGTCAACCAGCTCACCAGCGCCCGCCCGATGGCGACGGCGGCCAGCAGGGACAACGGCAGCCCCAGCGCGGCGGCATCCAGCCCCTGCTGGAACGCCCCCACGACCACCTCGGCGATCAGCATCGCCTGGGCGACGACCAGCGCCGCTCCGATCGCGCCCAGCACCACCACCGCCACCATGAAACGGCGGGTGGAACGTGCGTACCGGAGCAGGCGCGGGTCGATGGGTTTCACGTGAAACATCCCTCGCTTGAGGTCGGTACGGTCTCGGCGGGGTCACCGCTGGCCGGTGCCGACCGGTACGGTCTCGGCCCGGTCGGCGGATTCAGTGCGGGTCGGCGATGTGCTGTGTACCGATCCGCTTGCGGAACACCCAGTAGGTCCAGCCCTGGTAGATCATCACCAGCGGGGTGGCGATCACCGCGCACCACGTCATGATCTTCAGCGTGTAGGGGCTGGACGATGCGTTGGTCACCGTCAGACTCCATGCCTCGTTGAGCGAGGACGGCATCACGTTCGGGAAGAGCGTCAGGAACAGCATCGCCACCGTGGCCGCGATGGTGACTCCGGACAGTCCGAACGACCAGCCCTCACGGCCCGTCCGGATCGCCCCGACCGCCCCGAGCAGCGCGACCACCGCCACGAGCAGCGCGGCCAGGCTGGCGCCGTCGCCCTTGTCCGCCTGGGTCCAGCTCAGGAAGCCGACCGCGAGCACCGCTGTGGCCAGTCCGAGCTTCAGCGCGAGACCTCGTGCCCTTCCCCGGATGTCCCCCACGGTCTTGAGCGCAGCGAACACCGCTCCGTGGAAGGTGAACAGGGAGAGCGTGACCAGACCGCCGAGCAGCGCGTACGGGTTGAGCAGATCGCCGAGGGTGCCGACGTACTCCATCTCCGCGTCGATCTTGACCCCGCGCACGATGTTGCCGAAGGCCACGCCCCACAGCACGGCGGGAACCAGGGAGGTCCAGAAGATGGCGTGCTCCCAGTTGCGCTGCCAGCGCTCCTCCGCCCGCTTCACCCGGTACTCGAAGGCGACACCGCGCACGATCAGTGACACCAGGATGACCAGCAGCGGCAGATAGAAGCCCGAGAAGAGGGTGGCGTACCAGTCGGGGAAGGCGGCGAAGGTGGCACCGCCGGCCGCCAGCAGCCACACCTCGTTTCCGTCCCAGACGGGACCGATCGTGTTGATGAGGACGCGCTTCTCGGCCCGGCCGCGGGCAAGCAGCTTCGTCAGGATGCCGACCCCGAAGTCAAAGCCCTCAAGGAAGAAGTAGCCCGTCCACAGGACGGCGATGACGACGAACCAGACGTCGTGGAGTTCCATGTGTCAGCTCCCAGTCCCAGACTCAGTCGCGGGTTCAGTACGAGAAGGCCATCGGCCGGTCGGGGTCGCGGTCATGGCCGCCGATCCTGGTGGGCGGGTTGAGGTCCGACTCGGTGAGTTCGGGGGGCCCGGCCTTGACGTACTTCACCAGCAGCCGGACCTCGATCACCGCGAGGACCGCGTACAGCGCGGTGAAGACGATCATCGAGGTGAGCACCTCGGCCTGGGAGACACCGGGGGAGACCGCGTCGCGGGTGCGCAGCACGCCGTAGACCACCCAGGGCTGGCGGCCCATCTCGGTGAAGATCCAGCCCCACGAGTTGGCGATCAGCGGGAAACCGAGGGTCCAGACCGCCGCGAGCCAGTAGAGCCGGCTGAGCTTCGCACCGAGCGGCTTCCTGAAGAGCACCAGATGCGGCACCTCGTCCTCGCCCACCCGTAGCGCTGCCGGCAGCAGGAACCTCTTTCGGGTCAGCCAGAGCCCGATGAGGCCCAGGGTGAGCGAGGTCATGCCGAAGCCGATCATCCAGCGGAAGCCCCAGTAGGTGACGGGGATGTTGGGCCGGTAGTCGCCGGGCCCGTACTTCTCCTGCTCCGCCTTGTTGGTGTCGTTGATCCCCGGCACGTAGGAGGTGAAGTCGTCGTTGGCGAGGAAGGACAGCAGGCCGGGTATCTCGATGGCGACCTTGTTGTGGCCCTCGTCCACATCGCCGTACGCGAAGAGGGAGAACGGCGCCGGCTGCTCCCCGTCCCAGAGTGCCTCGGCCGCGGCCATCTTCATCGGCTGCTGCTTGAACATCACTTTGCCGAGGAGGTCACCACTGAGCGCGGTGAGCAGGCCCGCGATGACGACGGTGACCAGTCCCAGCCGCAGCGAGGTCTTCATCACCGGAATGTGCTTCTTGCGCCTGAGGTGGAAGGCGGCGATGCCGACCATGAACGCGCCACCGGTCAGGAAGGCAGCGGTCAGGGTGTGGAAGGCCTGGGTGAGCGCGGTGTTCTGGGTGAGGACCAGCCAGAAGTCGGTGAGCTCCGCCCGCCCGTTCGCCTTGTTGATCCGGTAGCCGACGGGGTGCTGCATCCAGGAGTTGGCGGCCAGGATGAAGTACGCCGAGAGGATGGTGCCGATCGACACCATCCATATGCAGGCGAGATGGATCTTCTTGGGCAGCTTGTCCCAGCCGAAGATCCAGAGTCCGATGAAGGTCGACTCGAAGAAGAAGGCGATCAGGGCTTCGAAGGCGAGCGGGGCGCCGAACACATCACCGACGAAGCGGGAGTAGTCGGACCAGTTCATACCGAACTGGAACTCCTGCACGATACCGGTGACCACACCCATCGCGATGTTGATCAGGAAGAGCTTGCCCCAGAACTTGGTCGCCTTGAGGTACTTCTCCTTCTGCGTCCGCACCCAGGCGGTCTGGAGGCCTGCCGTCAGGGCGGCCAGCGAGATCGTCAGCGGTACGAAGAGGAAGTGATAGACGGTGGTGATGCCGAACTGCCAGCGCGCCAGGGTCTCCGGCGCCAAGGCCAGGACTGGGTCCACGTCGTCCTCCTTGCGGGCGAGCTTGTGAACGCGTTCACATTCACAAGCATTATGCCCCACCTCAAAACCGCACTGGTGGGCGGGCCCCCCTCCCTGTGAGTGATCAGCAACCCGGCTCGGCCCGGGGGCCGCGAGGCCCCGGGAAGCCCGGCGACCGCGAAAGCCCGCGCTGAATACCGAAAGCCCTGGTGAGCGGCGGCTCACCAGGGCTCGGAAGGCGCCGATCGCGGCAACCCGCATCGGCCACGGCTGGGCTACATCTCCGTACGGAAGGCCTCCGCCGTGTGCAGGAACACATCGTTGGCCTCGCACTCGCCGATGGTGACGCGTACGCCCTCCCCAGGGAACGGCCGCACGATGACCCCGGCCCGCTCGCACGCCGCCGCGAAGTCGACCGTACGCTCGCCGAGCCGCAGCCAGACGAAGTTCGCCTGGGTCGGCGGCACGGTCCAGCCCTGCTTCACCAGCCCTTCGTACACACGGTTGCGCTCGCCCACCAACGAACCGACCCGCCCCAGCAGTTCGTCCTCGGCCCGCAGCGACGCGACCGCCGCGTCCTGCGCGAGCTGGCTCACCCCGAAGGGCACCGCCGTCTTGCGCAGGGCAGCCGCCACCGGCTCGTGCGCGACGGCGAATCCGACCCGCAGCCCGGCCAGTCCGTACGCCTTGGAGAAGGTACGCAGGACGGCGACGTTGGGGCGGCTCCGGTAGAGCTCGAGCCCGTCGGGCACATCCGTGTCCCTGATGAACTCGCGGTACGCCTCGTCCAGCACCACCAGCACATCGGACGGCACCCGGTCCAGGAACCGCTCCAGCTCCTCGCGGTGCACCACCGTGCCGGTGGGGTTGTTCGGGTTGCAGACGAAGATCAGCCGCGTGCGGTCGGTCACCGCGTCCGCCATCGCGTCCAGATCGTGCACATCACCCGCGGTGAGCGGAACCTGCACCGGTGTGGCACCGCTGATCCGGGTGATGATCGGATAGGCCTCGAAGGACCGCCACGCGTACATGACCTCGTCACCCGGGCCCGCGGTGGCCTGGATCAGCTGCTGGGCGACGCCGACCGAGCCGGTGCCGGTCGCCAGATGCGACAGCGGCACGCCGAAGCGATCCGAGAGCTCGTTCATCAGCCCGGTGCAGGCCATGTCCGGGTAGCGGTTGAAGGCCGACGCCGCGGCGACCGCCGACTCCATCACCCCGGGCAGGGGCGGATACGGGTTCTCGTTGGAGGACAGCTTGAAGGCGGTGGGCCCGTCGGCGCCGGCGGCGGCGGGCTTTCCCGGCTTGTAGGTGGGGATGCCGTCCAGCTCGGCGCGCAGCTTGGGGCTTGTCTCGCTCACCGCAGGTCCTCCTCGACCGTCGTACACGCGTTTCAGGCATTGAGGCACTCACGCACTCACTCGCCAATACTGCTCACCATATGAGGATTCCCAGCCGCTGTGCACGGGGGTGGGGGAGCGCCTTTCCGACACCGCGCGCCGGTGGCTCACTCCGTGGCGCGCATCACCCGTAGTAGTGAGTTGAGACCTCTTCGAGACATAGCCCCATCGACAGGCACCTCCCCCACCCAACCCATAAGACCATCCCGAAGGCACTCAACAGCCTTTGTTTCAAAGGCCTTTATGCCCATACCTCCATGCAGAATCGTGTCTGTCAACGGCTGCATATGCGACCGGACCAACCGCTCGCCATCGCCCTACTATCGGCTCGCCATGACAGCAGCAGGGAAGCACCAGGTAAGCCGGACAGAGACAGCGCGCCGGGGCCGTCGGCAGGGCAGGGCGGGCATCCGGGATGTGGCCGCCGCGGCCGGTGTCTCCATCACGACGGTCTCCGACGCGCTCAACGGCAAGGGCAGACTCCCGGACGCCACACGCCGCCACGTACGCGAGGTCGCCGACCGGCTGGGCTACCGCCCGTCGGCCGCCGCCCGGACCCTCCGTACCGGCAAGTCGGGCCTCATCGGTCTGACGGTGACCACCTACGGGGATGAACCTTTCACCTTCACCGAGTTCGCCTACTTCGCCGAGATGGCGAGGGCCGCGACCTCCGCGGCGCTCGCCCGCGGCTACGCGCTCGTCATCCTCCCGGCCACCTCCCGCCACGACGTCTGGTCCAACGTCGCACTCGACGGCACCGTCGTGATCGACCCCTCCGACCACGACCCGGTCGTCACCGAACTGGTCCGCCAAGGCCTGCCCGTGGTCTCCGACGGCCGCCCGGCGGGCACCCTGCCCGTGACCGCCTGGGTCGACAACGACCACGAAGCGGCCGTACTCGATCTGCTGGACCACCTCGCGGCGGCCGGTGCGCGCCGGATCGGACTGCTCACCGGCACCAGCACGGACACGTACACCCGTCTGTCCACCACCGCGTACCTCGACTGGTGCGAGCGGGTCGGCCAGGACCCGGTCTACGAGTCCTATCCGGCGCACGACCCCTGCGCTGGCGCCGTCGCCGCCGACCGGCTGCTCGCCCGCCCCGACCGCCCCGACGCCGTGTACGGGCTCTTCGACCCCAACGGCACGGATCTGCTGGCCGCCGCCCGCCGCTACGGTCTGCGCGTACCCGACGATCTGCTGCTGGTGTGCTGCAGCGAGTCGACGGTGTACGCCAACACCGAGCCCCCCATCACCACCCTCTCGCTCAAGCCCCGGCGTATCGGCACCGCCGTCGTGCAACTCCTCATCGACGCCATCGAGGGCGTCGACGGCGGGGGACCGGTCGAGCAGGTGATACCGACGGAGCTGATCGTCCGCACCTCCTCACAGCGCCGCTCACCCAGGACCACCGTCAGCCCGCCGCGTTCGCCCTCCCAGGACTGAGAGCTCCCAAATCAGGGTGAAACGGTCCCTGAATCCGGGGTGTACCCGGATTCAGCACCCCTGGTGCATCACACAACACGGGCCGCATTCCTATGATGGGCGCACGACACCGGGGAGCTCCCCGACCAGGACGGTCCGACGGTGTACGGCGGTGCGACGGTGGTGGAGGGGTCGATGACGCAGGGGGCCGGTCAGGGACCCGTGGTGCGGACGGATACGGTGCGCGACTTCCGGGTGCCCCCGTACGCCCAGGTCCCGGTGCAGTCGCAGGTCCCGCTGCCCGACGGGATGCCCGGCCGGCCGGAGCAGGCGGCGCCCCAACCGACGGTGCCCGCACACTCCGAGCAGCCGCCCGCCGACACCGAGCGGCTGCCCGCGGAAGCCATGAGCGCGCCCGCGGTACCCAGCGATCCCCGTACCGCCCCTGCCCCTGCGCCTGTCCCCCAGCCTCCCGTCCATCCGGGCGATGCCCACCCCGACGACGAGCTGCCGGAGGGCTACACCCCTACCGAGCGCGACCTTCCGGTCATCAGCCGCCGCGGGGACACCGTGCAGGTGGTACTCGCTGAGGCCGAGGCACCGCAGCAGGCGCCCGACGGCCTCGGCCCCCTGTATGTCGTCGGCGATGTGCACGGCTACCTGGACGAGCTCGTCGCCGCGCTCACAGAGCAGGGCCTGATCGACGCCGACGGCCACTGGTCTGCCGGCAGCACCAGGCTGTGGTTCCTCGGCGACTTCACCGACCGCGGTCCCGACGGGATCGGCGTCATCGACCTTGTCATGCGGCTCTCCGCGGAGGCCGCGGCGGCCGGCGGCTACTGCAAGGCCCTGATGGGCAACCACGAACTGCTGCTGATCGGCGCCAAGCGCTTCAGCGACACCCCCGTCAACTCCGGCGCCGGAACCGCGACCTTCCAGGCCGCCTGGCTCCTCAACGGGGGCCAGAAGAGCGACATGGACCGGCTCCAGGACGTCCATCTCCAGTGGATGTCCCGGCTGGACGCGGTGGCCGAGGAAGACGGCCATCTGCTGCTGCACTCCGACACGACCGCCTACCTGGAGTACGGCTCCACCATCGAGGACGTCAACGACACCGTCCACGAGATCCTCACCCGCAACGACGCGGACGAGTGCTGGGACCTGTTCCGCAAGTTCACCAAGCGCTTCTCCTTCCGTGACGACGAGGACGGACCGAACGCGGTGCGCGAGCTGCTCGACGCGTACGGCGGCACGCGCGTCGTGCACGGCCACAGTCCCATCCCCTATCTGCTCGGGCAGGTCGGGACCGAGGACGCCGCCGACGGTGAAGAGAGTTCAGGACCGGTCGTCGACGGCCCGCACGTGTACGCGGACGGACTTGCGATCGCGATGGACGGCGGAGTGACCATGGCCGGGAAACTGCTGGTGGTCGAGCTTCCCCTCGCCGACTGAGTGGCAGCCGCGGCGATACGGCATCAGCGATTTCCGGAAACCCCCTGTCACCCCGTGCCGTGACCGCTCTACCATCGGCTTATCCGTAGCAGGCTCTCCTCCGTTTCCGCCCAACCGCCCACCCAAGCGGGCGATACGGCCCTACGGAGCATCGGGGGATGCAGATGAAAAGCGCTCCGCACCTGCTGTCCGAGGATCGCGCCGCGTACGAGCGAATCCTCGATGATGTGCTGCGCCAGGCACCCGATCGCCCGGATCTGGCCTCGGTCGGTGAACGGCTCAACGCCGAACAACTGCGCACCATGGCCCTCGGCGCCACCGCGTTGATAACCAGCGCGGCCGCCGCCGAGTACGAGCACTTCGTCAAGGTCCGCGAAGAGCTGCGCTCTTCCAGCGCGTCGTCACCCACCCAGGGCAGCGGGTCCGACCCCGCTTCGTCCGACCTGGCGGAAACCGGCTCAGGCGCGGGCCTCGGCGCGGTGCTCACCGTACTGGCCCCCGTACTGGCCGGCACCGCCGCGGTGATCCTGCTCTTCGTGGGCTATGTGCTGAAGGCCCTCAAACCTGAGCCGTCCTTCGCCAGAACCCTGCTGGCAGCAGGCTGGTTCTTCGGGGCGCTCACAGCGGTGAGCCTGCTCGCGGCGGTGATAGGGCTGCTGATCACCGCACTGCGCAACAGCGCGACGGAGGTCCCCGCCGACGGGACAAGCGGCGAGGTCCCGGAGGAGGTGGCGGAAGTCGCCCGGGCCCGCGAAGCCTGGCGCCACGCCCTGCTGGAACGGGGGATCATCCCGTTCCTCCGCTCCGCCCTGGCCGACCCCAGCGCGGGCTCTGCCTCGTCCACCACACCCCGCCCGCTGAACCGCATCCCGAAGGTCGGCTACAGCGGCCCCGACTTCACCAGCCCCAGCGAGGGTTCATCAGGCTCATCCCGCCCGGCGTTCACCAGCCCGGACTTCACCAGCCCGGACTTCGGGCCCCCGGAACACCAGCCCGACTAGGCCGTGTCTGACGAATAGCGCCGTCCGCCCGGAGGGCGGGGCCCGCGGCGTCTGGTGCATGGGGCCTCCCCGGCCCGCAGGAGCCCGAGGGGGTGGGGCCTCCCCAGGCCCGCAAGGGCCGAGGGGACGCGATCGCAAGGCGGTGGGGTCCCCCCGCCGCAGGCAGGGGGACGTCATCCTCGTACCGGGCATCCTTGGATGACGCCGCTGACGTCGACAACGCAGCGTGGAGGCACCTCCTGGGGCCCCCGCAACAGCAGGGGGAGAAGCCAGGGGGAGTGCGTACCAGGCGTCGCGAGCCAGGCGGAGTTCCCAAGCACGGCCTTGCGCTGCGGCCGCGGGCCGCCCAGCGCTCTTGACCTCGGATGACCGGCGACTCCCCCCGGTAGTCGCCGGTCGGTCCCGTGGTGCCGCGGCTCAGTCCGCCAGCGGCAGGTAGACCCGGTTCCCGCTCGCCGCGAACTCCTTGGACTTCTCCAGCATCCCGGCCTCGATCTCCTCCGAGGTGGCGTCCGCATCGCCGCCGAACTGCTCTGTGATGCTTCTGCTGATCTTCATCGAGCAGAACTTCGGCCCGCACATCGAGCAGAAGTGCGCGGTCTTCGCCGGTTCCGCGGGAAGTGTCTCGTCGTGGAACTCCCGGGCCGTGTCCGGGTCCAGGGCCAGGTTGAACTGGTCCTCCCAGCGGAACTCGAAGCGGGCGTCCGAGAGTGCGTCGTCCCATTCCTGGGCGCCCGGGTGGCCCTTGGCGAGGTCGGCGGCGTGGGCGGCGATCTTGTAGGTGATGACGCCGGTCTTGACGTCGTCCCGGTTCGGCAGGCCCAGGTGCTCCTTGGGGGTGACGTAGCAGAGCATCGCCGTGCCCCACCAGGCGATCATCGCGGCGCCGATGCCGGAGGTGATGTGGTCGTAGGCGGGTGCCACATCCGTCGTCAGGGGGCCGAGGGTGTAGAACGGCGCCTCCTCGCAGATCTCCTGCTGGAGGTCGATGTTCTCCTTGATCTTGTGCATCGGGACGTGTCCCGGGCCCTCGATCATGGTCTGCACGTTGTGCCGCTTGGCGATCCGGTTGAGCTCGCCCAGCGTCCTCAGCTCGGCGAACTGCGCCTCGTCGTTGGCGTCTGCGATCGAGCCGGGCCGCAGGCCGTCGCCGAGCGAGTACGTCACGTCGTACGCGGCGAGGATCTCGCAGAGCTCCTCGAAGTTCTCGTACAGGAACGACTCCTTGTGGTGCGCGAGGCACCAGGCCGCCATGATCGAGCCGCCGCGCGAGACGATTCCGGTCTTGCGGCGCGCGGTCAGCGGCACGTACCGCAGCAGCACTCCGGCATGGACCGTCATGTAGTCGACGCCCTGCTCGGCCTGCTCGATGACGGTGTCCTTGTAGATCTCCCAGGTCAGCTCCTCGGCCCTGCCGTCGACCTTCTCCAGGGCCTGATAGAGCGGCACGGTGCCGATCGGCACGGGGGAGTTGCGCAGCACCCACTCGCGGGTGGTGTGGATGTTGCGGCCGGTGGAGAGGTCCATGACCGTGTCCGCGCCCCAGCGGGTCGCCCAGGTCATCTTCTCCACCTCCTCCTCGATGGATGAGGTCACGGCGGAGTTGCCGATGTTGGCGTTGACCTTCACCAGGAACCGCTTGCCGATGATCATCGGCTCGATCTCGGGGTGGTTGACGTTCGCCGGGAGGACGGCGCGCCCGGCGGCGATCTCCTCGCGTACGACCTCGGGGGAGACGTTCTCCCGGATGGCCACGTACTCCATCTCCGGGGTGATCTCGCCGCGGCGGGCGTACGCGAGCTGGGTCACCGCCTGTCCGCCACGACCACGGCGGGGCTGGCGCGGGCGGCCGGGGAAGACCGCGTCGAGGTTGCGCAGTCCGCCACGCGGCGAGGTGTGCTTGATCCCGTCGTCCTCCGGGCGCACGGGGCGGCCGGCGTACTCCTCGGTGTCCCCGCGGGCGATGATCCAGTTCTCGCGCAGCGGCGGCAGCCCGCGGCGGACGTCGGTCTCGGTGCGGGGGTCGGTATACGGTCCGGACGTGTCGTACAGGGTCACGTCCTTGCCATTGGTGAGGTGAACCTGACGGACCGGCACGCGGATGTCGGGGCGGGAGCCCTCGATGTATCCCTTGTGCCAGCCGATGGACCTCCCGCCCTCGTTCTCGCCCTCGTTCGGGCCGGAGGCGGGCATGCGTGTGTCCTGAACGGTCATCGTGACCTACTCCCTACGCCGGCATTACCCGGTAACAGGTTCGGCGGTCGGCGCAGCTGATCTCAGCGCCCTCTCAGCCCGGTGCTCCGAGCTCCCGCGTGTGCAAAGGTGTCACCACGCTAGCGCCCCGTCTGGCGTGCTGAACAGTGGGCCCCCTCCGGGGTTGGGATGATCGGGCGGTGACTTCCTCGCCGCAGTCCCACGGACCCGACCACGAACCGGATGGCGCCCACGGCCCCGCGCACGCTCCTGAGCCCGGTCACGCGCACAGCCACGGGCACGGCCCGCCCGCGCCCGTATCCCGTCATCTGCGGCGGATCATCGCCGCGGTGGTGATCCCCTTCGCCGCCGCCGTCGCGGTGGGTCTGGTGGTGCTGTGGCCCGGTGGCGCGCCGGACCATGAACGCACCGGTGTCGGCTTCGACCGGCAGACCGAGCAGGGACGGGTGGTACGGGTCGAACGGGTCGACTGCGCCGACGTTAACGCCGGACAGGTGCCGCCGACCGGGGAGACCACCACGCCCGAGGGACCTGCGGAGGACCCGCAGCAGGGTGTGTGCGGAAAGGCCACCGTCGAGGTCACCACAGGCAAGGACAAGGGGCGTACGTTCATCGAGATCGTGCAGCCCGACTCCTCGCGGCAACTGCGTGCGGGCCAGGGAGTGGTGGTGGCGTACGCCCCCGACGCACCGCGCGAGCTCCAGTACTCGGTCACCGATGTGGACCGGGAACTGCCGATGGCGCTGCTCGCCGGGCTCTTCGCGCTCGCCGTGGTCCTGGTGGGGCGGATGCGCGGGGTGATGGCGCTGATCGCACTGGCCGTGAGCTTCGCGGTGCTCACCCTTTTCATCCTCCCCGCGATCCTGCAGGGCTCGAATCCTCTTGCGGTGGCGGTGGTCGGGGCGAGCGCGATCATGCTGATCGCGCTCTACATGTGCCATGGGATCTCCGCCCGTACCTCGGTCGCGGTGCTGGGCACCCTGATCTCGCTGCTGCTGATCGGGCTGCTGGGCTCGCTGTTCATCGGCTGGGCGGTGCTGGGCGGGAACACTGACGACAACACCGGTCTGATCCACGGTCTCTACCCGGAGATCGACATGTCCGGTCTGCTGCTCGCGGGCGTGCTCATCGGCTCGCTGGGTGTACTGGACGATGTGACGGTGACCCAGACCTCGGCGGTGTGGGAGTTGCACCAGGCTGATCCCACCATGGGTCCGCGCAGGCTGTACCAGTCCGCCATCAGGATCGGCCGGGACCATATCGCCTCGGTGGTCAACACTCTGGTACTCGCTTACGCGGGCGCGTCGTTGCCCTTGCTGCTGCTGTTCTCCATCGCGCAGTCCAGCGTGGGCACGGTCGCCACCAGCGAGCTGGTGGCCGAGGAGATCGTGCGGACGCTGGTGGGATCGATCGGCCTCGTCGCGTCGGTCCCGCTGACCACCGCGCTGGCCGCCCTGGTGGTCTCCGCGGACCGACCGGGCACCACCGCCGGTACGGCAGCACGGGCACGCGGCGGCAAGGGCCGTCGGCGCCGTACATGACCACGGGCACGTAGGGCGGAGCGCACCCGCCGCTCCCTCGTCGGGCTCCGACCCGCGAGTCCCCATGGGATCCTCAACCGGCGTTCTCCTCAGCGAGGATGCGCCCGAGCGTCTCCTCCAGATGCTCCTCGAAGTCGCCGAGTGTGCGCTCCTGACCGAGCGGTACGAGCTTGTCCGTACGGTCGAGGAACGCGGCCAGGGGAGCGGCGCCCACCCGGAACAGCGCCCGCTCACCCCCGACCTGGAGCCGGATGGCGACCTCGGAGCCCGCCTCGGAGTCGGTCGGCGCGATGCGCACATCGCCGTCACCGCTGGGCGCGCCGATGCCTTCCAGGAGCAGCTCACGAGCGAAGGCCCAGGTCACGGGGGCATCGCCGGGCAAATGGAAGGTCATCCGAACCGCATACGGATCCTCTGTGTCATATCGGAGTTCCACCGGGATCCGGAAGGACAGCTCCTCGGAGACCAAGAAGCTCATCAGGACCTCGGCCCGAACGGACTCGCGCATCAGTACCCCGCAGTAGATGAAAACGGCCAAGGAATGCTTTGCCTTGGCCCTCTTGCCCGACATGGTGCTGCACATGCCCGGAGATCACAAGGAGTGATTTTTCAGATACTGACAGAGAGCGCCCGCTGGGTGGGATGCCCCGCGCATATTCCGTTTGTGCCCGCTGAGGCTTGGCCGCGGGGAAGGCCAAGGAAGGCGTGGTGACGGGCCGCGTGCCCGTCCGCCAGGACCCTCCCCCTGCCGCATGGGCTCATGCCCACCTTCCCCCGAGCGGGCTAACACGCGTACGTACTACCACTCGCTGTGCGAGGAGTTGGCAGACGATCCCTTGAACTTCCGTACGAGGTAAACGAGCCCACCGACCAGCGCCGCGAACAGCAGCACCTTGAAGAGCAGGCCTATGACGAAACCGATCACCGTCGCGATGAGCCCACCGAATACCACGATGGCGATCAGCGGGATCGCGACCCACTTCACCCACCACGGCATCCCCGAAAGCACTTCCTGTACCGCCATCGCCCCTACCTCGCCTCTGTGAGAGTTGTTCCGGCTTGATTCGATGCTAGGGCGGGACAGGGGTCTTGCGGGGGCCCGGCAGCCCTTGGAGTCCCCTGATCCGCCCCCTAGGGAAAGCCGGGGTGGCGGGTCAGCTCTCAGGCGGAGAGAAGACCACCAGGACCCGCAGATCCTCGGTGATGTGGTGGAACTTGTGGGCCACTCCCGCCGGTACGTAGACCACACTCCCCCGACCGACCTGTGTGGTCTCCATCCCGACCGTGATCAAAGCTCGGCCGCTCACCACGAAGTAGATCTCGTCCTGGCCATGCGGGCGCTGGGGGTCGAGTTCCCCGGCGTCCAGCGCGTAGAGCCCCGCCGACATGTTCCGCTCGCGCAGAAACTGCAAATACGCCCCGTCATTGGCGGCACGCTCCGCCTCCAGCTCATCCAGTCGGAATGCCTTCATCGCCGTTACTACCTGCCTGCCCCTGCACTTGGTCCCATCACGTCTGCCACGATCAGACACATGATGAATTTCCTCGTCAAGACGATCGCCAACGCCGGCGCCCTGGCCGTGGCGATCTGGCTTATCCAGGACATAACCCTCACCGGTGACACCACCGGGCAGAAGACCCTGACTCTGGTCCTCGTCGCGCTGCTCTTCGGCCTGGTGAACTTCTTCGTCAAGCCGATCGCGAAGCTGCTGACGCTCCCGCTCTTCGTCATCACGCTGGGGCTCTTCACCTTGGTGATCAACGCCCTGATGCTGCTGCTGACCTCCTGGCTGGCCGACAAGCTGGACCTTGGATTCCATGTCGAAGGCTTCTGGACGGCCGTGCTGGGCGGTCTTGTCATCTCGATCGTGTCGTGGGCGCTGAACATCGTGCTGCCCGAGAAGGACTGAACCACCATGAACGGCGTCAACGGGACCGAGAACACGGGCGAGGGCACCAGAGCCGTACGGGCAGGCCTCCCCGAGGCCAGGAAGCACGAGCCGACGCTTCCCGGTCCCGTGTTCGCCGCCCACTACCACCTGCCAGGCGAGCCGACCGGTCCCTACGCCTACGGCCGGGACGACAATCCGACCTGGACCCTGCTGGAACGGGCCATCGGTGAGCTCGAAGCACCGTCCGGCGATGCCGGGGCCGCCGAGGCCCCCGAGACCGTGGTCTTCGCCTCCGGCATGGCGGCGATCTCCGCGGTGCTGCTGTCCCACGCACAGGCGGGCGACACGGTCGTACTCCCGGACGACGGCTACCAGGCGCTGCCGCTCGTGCGTGAGCAGCTCGAGGCCTACGGGGTCGAGGTCCGCACCGCGCCGACGGGCGGCGACGCCCAGCTCTCCGTACTCGACGGCGCGAAGCTGCTGTGGATCGAGACACCGTCCAACCCCGGGCTCGATGTGTGCGACGTACGGCGGCTCGTGGCCGCGGCCCACGCCGCAGGGACCCTGGTAGCGGTCGACAACACGCTGGCGACCCCGCTCGGCCAGCGGCCGCTGGCGCTCGGCGCCGACTTCGCCGTGGCCAGCGGCACCAAGGGCCTCACCGGTCACGGGGACCTGCTGCTCGGCTATGTCGTCTGCCGCGACGCGGAGTCGGCGGCCCGCGTGCGCCGCTGGCGCAAGATCGTCGGTGCGATCCCCGGCCCCATGGAAGCCTGGCTCGCCCACCGCTCCCTGGCCACCCTGCAGCTGCGGACAGACCGCCAGTGCGCGAACGCGCTCGCCGTCGCCCTGGCGCTGGGAAACTGCCCGGAGGTGACCGGGCTGCGGTATCCCGGGCTGCCCGACGACCCCTCGCACGCGATCGCGGCAACCCAGATGCACCGATTCGGCTCCGTACTCTCCTTCACCCTCCCCGACCGCGCGCACGCCGAAAGATTCCTGGCCGGGCTGCGGCTCGTAGACGAAGCCACCAGCTTCGGGGGTGTCCGGTCCAGCGCCGAACGCCGCGGCCGATGGGGCGGCGACGCCGTGCCGGAGGGCTTCGTCCGTTTCTCGGCCGGCGCTGAGGACACCGCCGACCTGGTGGCGGACGTACGACACGCGTTGGCCGCGGCCGTTCGCTGACGGGGAGGCATAGGCAGGCCCTCCGGGGCAGGGCGTGGAGCGCCGCCCGCGTGGACGGGGGGGGGCCGCCCCCCCCCCCCCCGGGGGGGCCGCCCCCCCCCGGGGGCCGCGGGGGTGGGCCGCCCAAAACCACGTTTTAGACAAGGGAGAGTAGAG
>NZ_JBHXFA010000021.1:0-9657 GCF_042724175.1 Streptomyces sp. NPDC127084 | reverse complement strand
GTGGGGGGGGGGGGCGGGGGCGCGGGCGGCGGGGGGGGGGGGGGCGCGGCCCCGCGCGGGCCCCCCCCGCGCCCCCCCCCCCCCCGCGCCCCCCCCCCCCCCCCCCCCGGTTCCGCGGCGGTGATCCGCTCGAACAAGGCTAGTTGACCCTGCGTCAGTGTCCAATCACGCCAACGACAGCGGCCTATCGACTTATTTATAGTTGGACGATGGACTTGGCCTTGTTGCGCACATTCGTCACGGTGCACCGGGCCGGCTCGTTCACCCGCGCCGCCACACTGCTCGGGCTCTCCCAGCCTGCGGTGACCAGCCAGATACGCACTCTGGAGCGACAACTGGGACGGCCGCTCTTCCTGCGGCAGCCGCGCGGGGTCACGCCCACACCGATCGGCGACGAGCTCGCCCACCGGGCCGCACCGCATCTGGACGCCCTGGTGGAGATCGCGGAGGCGGGGCTCGACCTGGACGAGGATTCGGGCGTCGTCCGTACGCTGCATCTGGCCGGACCGCCCGAGTTCACCTCACTGCGGGTGCTTCCGGCACTCACCCCCCTCATAGCGGGAGGCCTCGCATTACGGACCTCCTTCGCGGGCAACGCCGAGGAGGCCCTCGAAGGACTCGCGGCCGGGCATCACGATCTGGCCATCACGGCGGCCCGTCCCCGGGGCGGACTGCTCACCCCGACTCCGCTCTGCGACGAGGAGCACGTCCTGGTCGCCGCACCGCGCTGGGCGGCGCGCCTCGTACCCGAGCTGCGCCGGGGCAAGCACTCCCTCGTGCTGGAGCAGCTGCCGGTGGTCGAGGTCCATGAGTCCCTGCCCTTCGTGTCCCGGTACTGGTCCGCCGTCTTCGACAGCCCCCCGGCCGCTGCGGCGACCGTCATAGCGCCGGATCTGCGGGCGGTACGGGACTCCACGGCAGCCGGTGCCGGGCTCGCGGTGCTGCCCCGCTATCTGTGCCAGCGGGATCTGGCGAGCGGCCGGATCGTGGCACTGCTGGAACCCGACGTGCCACCGCTGCGCACCTACTTCCTCGTCGTCCGCGCCGGGACGCTGGCACTGCCCCACATCGCCCGCGCCCACGAGGAGCTGCTGCGCGCAGCAGCCGACTGGTGACGTTCATCATGTTCGTGACGTACACACGAGCAGAGGTGGCACCGAGCGACGACCGGGGGTTCCGAGTTTCAGACCGGGTGTCGCGGGCCACTCTCTTGCCATGACCGAACGGCCAGTGGTCAAGCGCACCGCACGCGCCATCCTGCTCGACGGCGCTGATCTCGTTCTGATCAAACGCACAAAGCCGGGCATAAACCCGTACTGGGTCACCCCAGGAGGCGGAGTCGAGCCCACGGACGCCACCGTCGTGGACGCCCTGCACCGGGAAGTGGACGAGGAGCTCGGCGCCAAGATCGTCGATGTGGTGCCCTGCTTCGTCGACACCGTCGAGCACATCGTGGACGGAGGAGTGGCGGGCGTGAAGGTCCAGCACTTCTTCGTCTGCCGCCTGGCGTCGATGGACGCGTCACGGCGGCATGGCCCGGAAGTGGAGGAGCCGCTCGGCGAGTACGAGATCGTCCGGGTGCCCTTCAGCCGTGTCGGGATCGCGGCCGTCCACCTCGTTCCGCTGTCCCTGCGGCACTATCTGGACGGCAACATCGAGGGCGTACGGGCCATGCACGCTCCCGACCTGGGCTGATGGCACCAGCCGCTCACTCCGCCGCGGCGACCAGGTCCTCCAGGGAGTCATGGCGGATCCGTTCGAAGGGTATGCCGATGCCCCGGAGTGTGTGCACGCCATTGCGGATCATGCCGATCGGCCCCGACAGATAGGCGTCGTACTCGTTCCACGGACCGTACGCACGCACGAGATCCGGCAACTGGGCCCTGTCGTCGACGATGGGACGCACCCGCAGCCATGGATGGCTCTGCTGGAGTCGCAGCATCGTGTCGATGTCGTAGAGGTCATGGTCGCTGCGCGCCCCGTAAAAGACCTCCACGGGGCGGCGCTCGCCGTGCTCGGCGACATCCTCGACCAGCGCCTTGATGGGGGCGATCCCCGTGCCGCCGCCCAGGCACAGCATCCCGCTGTCGGAGTTGTGGTCCACGGTCATGGACCCGCCGGGAGGACCGAGGCGCAGCACGTCACCGGGGCGGGCGTGATGGACCAGGGCGTTCGAGACCCAGCCGGCGGGGACGGCCTTGACGTGGAAGGAGAGCAGGCCGTCGGTACGCGGCGCCCCGGCGAACGAGTAGTGCCGCCAGACCCTCGGCCACCACGGGGTCTCCAGACTCGTGTACTGACCGGCCAGGAACCCGTACGGCTGGTCGGGACGCACGGTGATGACCGCGATCTCGGGGGTCCTGAGGTCGTGCGAGACCACCTCGGCATGCCACCAGGGCGGGGCGTACCGCTCGTTCTCCGCGGCGGCGTCGATCATGATCTGCGAGATCGTCGTGTACGTACGGACCCAGGCGGCCTCGGTGCCGGGGTTCCAGGTGGTCGTGGCGAAGCGGCTGAGCGCGCCGATGAGGGCCTCGCCCACCGCCGGGTAGTGAGCGGGCTGGGTGCCGTACTTGCGGTGGCCACGGCCCAGATGCCCCAGATAGTCGACGAGTACTTCGGTGTTGTCCATGTGCTCCGCCGCCGTGAGCAGGGCCCTGAGCAGCCGGTCCCGCTGGGCATCCATCGCAGCGGGGAACAGGGCGCGCAGCTCGGGGTGCCGGACGAAGAGCAGCGCGTAGAAGTAGGAGGTCACTTTGTCCGCGACGGGCGCTATCTCCTCCATCGTCCGCCGCACCAGGACGGCGTCCGGCGATGCGGCGGAGTTCCGCGTACGGGAAGCGGGTGCTTGGGCGGCCGGGGCGATCGGCGGTCCGGTCGGCGGTGCCTCGGAGGCGGCGCCCGGGAGGGGCGCCGACATGGCGTCCGGCGGGGGCATCACCGGAGCGAACGGCGCAGCTGGCGGGGGCATCGCCGCGGCCCTCGCCGCCCCCGTGCCGACCGGCCGTATCGCGGCGACGGGCCGGCGCGGGCCGGCTCTCCGTCCCTCAGCGCCCCTGTCCCCGCCGGTATCGCCACCGGTGGCGGTACCCCCACCACCGCCATTCCCGTCCGCACGCAGCGACGCCGACCGGTTCGCGGTGCCTCGCTTGCGCGGTGTGAACCAGTCGGCGCCTTTCTCGCGGCGGTCTGGCTCGTCTCGACTGTCTTGGCTATCGCTGTTCTCGTCTGAAGTGCCCTTGTCCGCCGACGCGGTGGTCGGAGCGTCCATAGTGTGCCTCGCCTCGAGCGTCTTTCGGTCGGTCTACGCACTTCCCGCTGCCCAGGAACGTGCCTCAGATCCCCGCTCCGCGGGAATCAGGACGAGTGGGACTGAACTGTGACACTGTCCGCAACACCTTCGCCGCAGCATGCCAGCCGGATACCGCCGGGGGGACAAAGAGCGGAAAGTCCGGGTCTCCGCGGTTGTTCTCCCGTTACGCTGCATTGCCCCATGCCCGTATCCCGGTTTCAAGAACACCGGACTTGTCTCGGCCAGTTCTGGTAAAGCGCTGGACGAACGATCATCTGGTCCGACAGCCTGACCTCATGTCAACACCGCTCGACCAGCTCCCCATTCGGCGTCTGACCAGGGCAGATGTCACCATCTGCGCCGATCTGTCAGAGGACCGGGGTTGGCCCCGCGAGGAACACAAATGGGGCCTGCTTCTCGCCGCGGGCACGGGATACGGCATCGATGACCCTTCGGGCAAGGGCCTCGTCACCGCCTGCGTGGTGACGCGTTACGGACCTCGCTCGGGGCAGCACGGCGAGCTCGCCGCCATCGGCATGGTGTTGGTGGCCGAGCGGTTCGGCCGCCAGGGCGTGGGGCGGCGGCTGATGGAGTACGTCATCGCCGAGACCGGCGAGATACCGCTCACCCTGCATGCCACCCCGACCGGCCAGCCGCTGTACGAGGAACTGGGCTTCGGGACCGTCGGCAGAGCCGAGATGGTCCGGGGCTCGTTCCGGCTCACCGGACCGGCGCCACAAGCCCTCACCCGCCCGGCGACCGCCGAGGATCTTCCCGCCATCCTGCGCCTGGACGCCGAGGTCTTCGGCCAGGACCGCACCCACATGATCACGAGGCTTCCGGCTTTCGCCGATCAGCTCAGGGTCGCGGAGTCCGAAGGTGTCCTCACCGGTTTTGCGGCGGCCTGGCCGAACATGGAGACCCATGTGGTGGGGCCGCTCATCGCCCGTGACACGGATACCGCGAAGTCCCTGATCGCCTCGCTCGCGGCGGGCAGTGACCGACCGCTGCGTACGGACATCGACGTACGCCATGGTGAGCTGCTCGACTGGGTGAAGTCATGCGGATTGTCGACGGTCGCCTTCAACACCGTGATGTTGCGGGGCTCCGGGGAGCTCCCGGGAGCCTGGAGCCGTCGCTTCGCGCCCCTGACGGTCGCGGCGGGTTGAACAGGAGGGCGACGCATCGCGCCGTCAGGGCTGACGGCCGGACCGTTTCACGTGAAACACGGACTGCTCACCGCGGAAGTCCACGCCAGCCGACCGCGTCCACTCCTCCCGGAACCTCCGCTGCCGGGTCATAGGGCTCACGGGTGAAGACGAAAGACCCCAGATCTAGATGGTCCACCGTGCCATCGTTTCGTCGCACCACGGTCAACGTCTCCCCGGCGTAGTACCCGTCGAGCCCGACCCAGGCGGGACCACTCGCCTCGGCACGGAAGCGCGCGCCACGACCGCCTCCCTTGAGTGGATAGAGCTCCAGACCGTGGTCGGCCACCACCTTCAGCCCGAACGCATGGGTGCCCCAGTACCAGGGCCCGGCAAGTTCCAGAACAGACGGGTCCACCTCAGGCATGGGTCGCCAGCGTTCCGGGAATCTCGGCTCGGCGTCGGCCACGATCCCGACGAGGTCGCCCGCCACAGCGACGGTCAGCGGACCCGATGTGGCGTTGGCGAGCGCGACCCCGGTGACGCCCTCCTCCACACTCACCCACAGGCCGGCGATGAATCCGGGCAGCGATCCGGAGTGGCCGATCAGGGTGCGTCCCGCCCTGCGTACCAGCTGAAGTCCCAGACCGTAACCGCTCTCCCAGTCGCCGGACTCGGGCGGCACGGAGGGCCTACGCATTTCCCGTACGGAATCGGCGCTCAGCACCCGCTCATCGCCGTCGGCGAGGAAGCCTCCGAAGCGGCAGAGGTCGGACGCGGTGGACCAGAGCTGCCCGGCGGCGGCCATCAGGCCAAGGTCATGGGCGGGTTCGGGCATCATCACATCGGCCCACGGGTGCACGGCCCAGCCGCCCGCGTGCGGCGCCTGCGGTTGGGCGCTCGTCCGGTGCATCCCGAGCGGTTCGAGGATCTCCTGACGCAGCACGGCTTCCCAAGGCTCCCCCCGTACCGCCTCGACCAGTGAACCGAGCAGCGTATAGCCGGGATTGGAGTAGTGATGGCGGCGGCCCACAGGGTGCGGCAGCGGTCGGTCACCGAGCACATCACGCAGCCTCGGCCGGACCGTGCCCGGCGTGCGCTCCCACCACGGAGACGGACTCTCCGCAGCCAATCCGGCGCTGTGCCCGAGGAGTTGTGCGACGGTCGCCTCACCCACGCCGGTGCCGGGCAGATGCTTCTCCAACGGGTCGCCCAGATCCAGCCGCCCCTCATCCCTCAGCCGCATCACGAGAACCGCCGTGAACGTCTTGGTGATGGACCCGACGCGGTACTGGGTTTCGGCATCCGGCACTTCATCAACGACGCAGCTACGCGCCCCGCTCCACAGGCACCTGCCATCCCTGCCGACCGCCCCGACCAGCGACGGCGCCCGCCCCTCGGCCTGGGCGACGGCAACGCGATGCATCAGAGCACGTGCGGTGCTGGGCAGCAGGGGAGGGACATCACACGACGAATAGGCTGAGTTCACGCTCAAGCTCTACCAGACGACCTCGTCGCCCCCACACAGCGTTCCCGTCCAGGCCTGCATCTCAGCGCCAGTGTCATGCCGCGACGCCCGGAGTGAGATCCTTTGTCCCTTCGAGCCCGTCCGCGCAGGGCGGCACCTCACCGAACCGGCTGACGCCTACCCGCTCGCGGAGCTACCTACGGCTGCGGACCGAGCGCCTGCGTTCGGTTCAAAGTCAGACACTTCCGTTGGCAGACCCGTCGCGTGGCCGACTCGTCGTTCGTAATCTCAGGTCTGCGCCATGTCCACGAACCGCGAGTAGTGCCCCTGGAACGCCACCGTGATGGTGGCCGTCGGGCCGTTACGGTGCTTGGCGACGATCAGGTCCGCCTCGCCGGCGCGGGGGGACTCCTTTTCGTAGGCATCCTCGCGGTGCAGCAGAATGACCATGTCGGCGTCCTGCTCGATGGAGCCGGACTCACGCAGGTCGGAGACCATCGGCTTCTTGTCGGTGCGCTGCTCGGGGCCACGGTTCAGCTGGGATAGCGCGATCACCGGGACCTCCAGCTCCTTGGCGAGCAGCTTGAGGTTACGGGACATGTCCGAGACCTCCTGCTGGCGGCTTTCCGCTCGTTTGGAGCCGCCGGACTGCATCAGCTGGAGGTAGTCGATGACGACCAGTCGCAGATCGTTGCGCTGCTTGAGCCGGCGGCACTTGGCGCGGATCTCCATCATCGACAGATTCGGGGAGTCGTCGATGTAGAGCGGGGCCTGGGAGACGTCCGGCATTCGACGGGCCAGTCGGGTCCAGTCCTCGTCGGTCATGGTGCCCGAGCGCATATGGTGCAGGGCCACCCGCGCCTCGGCGGACAGCAGGCGCATCGCGATCTCGTTGCGGCCCATTTCCAGGGAGAAGATGACGCTGGGCAGATTGTTCTTGATCGACGCGGCCCGGGCGAAGTCCAGGGCCAGGGTGGACTTACCCATGGCAGGACGTGCGGCGATCACGATCATCTGGCCGGGATGCAGACCGTTGGTGAGGGAGTCGAAGTCGGTGAAGCCGGTGGGGACACCCGTCATCTCGCCGCTGCGGGAGCCGATCGCCTCGATCTCGTCGAGCGCGCCCTCCATGATGTCGGCGAGTGGCAGATAGTCCTCGCTGGTGCGCTGCTCGGTGACGGCGTAGATCTCGGCCTGCGCGGAGTTCACGATCTCGTCCACGTCGCCGTCCGCCGCATACCCCATCTGGGTGATGCGTGTACCCGCCTCGACCAGGCGGCGCAGCACCGCCCGTTCGTGGACGATCTCCGCGTAGTACGAGGCGTTGGCCGCGGTCGGCACCGACTGGACCAGGGTGTGGAGATACGAGGCACCGCCGACCCGGGTGATCTCACCGCGCTTGGTCAGCTCGGCGGCCACCGTGATGGGGTCGGCGGGCTCGCCCTTGGCGTAGAGGTCGAGGATCGCCTGGTAGACGGTCTCGTGGGCGGGCCGGTAGAAGTCATGGCCCTTGAGGATCTCGACGACGTCCGCGATGGCGTCCTTGGACAGCAGCATTCCGCCGAGGACGGACTGCTCGGCGTCGAGGTCCTGCGGGGGGACCCGCTCGAACCCGCCGGGGGCACCGTCGTCCCATGGGCCGCTCTCCGGACCGCGGTCGTGCTGCTCCTCACGGCCACGTCCACGGCCGTCGCCGCGCCTCTGGCGCGAGACGGGCAGCCGAGCACCCGGACCGACGTCGGCCCAAGGCTCGTCCAGGGGCTCGGGAATGCTCACCGGCCGCCCTCCCCTCCCGTCCGCTCCACGGACCTCTCCGTGCCCTCTTTCTACGGCACGGCACTGACAAAAAACGAACGGCCCGACTCCGCCTCCGGCACGTCGAGCGCCGGTCTACGTTAGGGCTCCCGGCACCGTCAGCCAATCTGGTTATCCACAGGCCATGTGGACGAGCGGCGAGATGCTGTGGAGAACTCCCCGGAACCTGTGCACGGATCGGGGGACACAGCTGTGGACAAGTTCACGCGATCACCGCGACAGCCCATCTGACCTGCACGTTCTCCGTCCACTGGCTGTGGGGGAGAAAAACTTTCCCAGGCGGACCAAGATCAGAACAAACGGCGCACAGCCGAAGGTCCATCTCCGAGATTGGTAAGGATCACATATGCCTTGTATTCCTTACCTGTGGAAGATTAGATTGCCCGCATGACCCAGGCCACCGTGGCACCGCACAGCAGCCGGCGAAAGCATGACCGCGAGATCGTCGCACTCGCGGTCCCCGCCTTCGGCGCACTGGTCGCAGAGCCGCTCTTCGTGCTCGTCGACAGCGCCATCGTCGGGCATCTCGGCACCCCCCAGCTCGCCGGACTCGGGGTCGCCGCAGCGCTGCTGATGACCGCGGTGAGCATGTTCGTCTTCCTCGCCTACGCGACCACCGCGGCGGTCGCCCGACGTGTCGGGGCCGGAGAGCTCAGCGCCGCCATCCGTCAGGGGATGGACGGGATCTGGCTCGCCCTGGTGCTGGGCGCCGTCGTGATCGCCGTGACACTGCCCGGCGCCCCCTGGCTGGTCGAGCTCTTCGGGGCGTCGGACACCGCCGCACCCTTCGCCATCACATATCTGCGCATCTCCAGCCTGGGTATCCCCGCGATGCTCGTCGTCCTGGCCGCCACCGGGGTGCTGCGTGGGCTCCAGGACACCCGTACCCCTCTGTATGTGGCCATCGCGGGCTTCACGGCCAACGCGGTACTCAACGCCGGGCTCGTCTACGGTGCCGGGCTCGGCATCGCCGGGTCCGCCTGGGGAACCGTGCTCGCCCAGTACGGAATGGCCGCGGCCTATCTCATGGTCGTCATCCGCGGAGCCCGTCGGCATGGCGCCTCCCTCCGGCCCGACGCCGCGGGGATACGCGCCAGCGCCCAAGCGGGAGCGCCCTTGCTGGTGCGTACGCTCTCGCTGCGCGCCGTACTGCTGATCGCCACAGCGGTGGCCGCCCGCCTCGGCGACACCGAGATCGCCGGGCATCAGATCATCATCTCCCTGTGGTCCCTGATGGCCTTCGCTCTGGACGCGATAGCCATCGCGGGCCAGGCGATCATCGGCCGCTATCTCGGTGCCGGTGATCCCGAAGGCGCCCGGCAGGTCTGCCGTCGCATGGTGCTGTGGGGCATCGTCTCGGGCCTGGTGCTGGGCGTCCTGCTCGTGCTCTGCCGACCGCTCTTCATCCCCTTGTTCACCGGAGACCAACTCGTGCACAGCGCTCTGCTCCCGGCACTTCTGGTGGTGGCCCTCTCCCAGCCGGTGGCCGGGGTGGTGTTCGTGCTGGACGGGGTGCTGATGGGCGCGGGCGACGGTCGCTATCTGGCGGTGGCGATGCTCCTGACCCTGGCCGTCTTCGCCCCCGTCGCCCTGCTCGTCCCGGCCTTCGGCGGTGGTCTCACCGCCCTCTGGGCGGCCATGGCGCTGATGATGACCGTGCGCATGCTGACCCTGTGGCTGCGTACCCGCTCCGGCCGCTGGATCGTCACGGGAGCGACCCTCTGACCCGAGCGCAGTCCCGGACACGTTTCACGTGAAACGGCAAAGAGGGGGGGGGCCCCCCGCGGCGGGGGGGCGGCGCGGGGCGGGGGGGCCGCCGGGGCGGGTGCACCCCCCGTGGCGGGTGACGGCGACCAGTCGCGTGCCCGGTTCGCCGAGCCGCTCCTGGACGGTGGCGAGGGCATGGCTCAGGGCGGCCCGGAGTCGGGCAGGGG
>NZ_JBHXFA010000020.1:56612-60988 GCF_042724175.1 Streptomyces sp. NPDC127084 | reverse complement strand
GCGCTGGACGAGATGGCGGTAGCGGTGCGCGGGCACGGCGCGCGGGTGGACGGCAGGCCGATCCGGGGGGGCGCGCCCGCCCCCCGCGCCGGGCTCGAAATTTCGCCCGCCCCCCCCCGCGCCACCCCCCGCCCCCCCCCGGCCCTCTTCCCCCTCCGGGTTCCCCTCGTGGAACCCTGCTTCCTCCCCTGGGTTCCCCGCGTGGAACCCTGTCTCCACCTGCGACTTTCCGGCCTTCCGGCGCCGCTCGGCCTTACGGGATTCGACGTCCTGGTAGGTCATCGCGGGCTTCGCCGGGGCAGCACGCTCGACCCCAGAGCGGGCTTTACGGGCGTTCTTCGGAGCAGCCTTGCGGGCCTCCGCAGCCGCCTTTAGATCGGCCGTGGTGGGCGTCGGTGGTACGCCCAGCGGGAAGACCCGGTAGACCGCGGCGCGGCCCGCCTTCCCCGTCTGCACCCTTTCCACAAGCCCCTTGGCGATGAGCTCGGTGACGATGGTGACGGCCCTCTTGTCGGTCACGCCGACCCAGGCTGCGAGCCGAGTCAAGCCGGGCCGCGAGAGCCGCGTCTCGTCGTCGGCTGAGTCCGCGATCTTCATAAGGGCGAGCTTCTGGCTCGTGCTGAGCACATCAGGCGGCAGATATGCCGCAGCGATCATCAGTTGGATAGACACGGTTCCCCTTGGACAGTGCAGGCATGGCGGCAGGACGGGGCACCCCGCCCGTCGTTCACGGGCGGGGCTGAGGAATCAAGGGCCCCGGTCAGGCCGGCGCGACGTTGATGACCGGCGCTGTCTTCTTCCCGGTCTTCCGCCGTGGAACGGGCAGCCCGGCGGCCTTGAGGTTTTTGACCATGCGGTCCGCATCCGGCTTCATCGGGACGGGGATGCCAGCGATCTCGTGAAGGTCGACCATCGCCTCCAGGTCGTCCTTCTCCTCGTCGTTCCCGCCGCGCCAGGACAGCTTGTTCGGGCCGTAGGTCCCGGCTGGGGACTGGTCCAGCTTCATACGGGCGAACTTCTTGATTCGGTCGCCCTCGCTCGCGAGTTCGTGTCCCTTCACGTAGTCCACGAGCGCCTGTTCCCGGTCGGCGTCGTTGTGGATGAGCGTCGTCTGCTCCGGGAGGCCCGGCGCCGTCCCTGGCCAGCACAGGGAGCGAAAGGGGCAGTAGCCGCAGATGGCGTCAAGGTTCGGGCCGTTGAAGTCGCGCGGCATCTCATCGGGGCCGCTGGTCTCGCGGACGCGTTCCACCCACCACTGGGCCTCGGCGGCCCGCTGGGGGTCGAAGTCGATCTCCTGGACGTGCTCGGCTCCGCTGTCACGGTTGATGAAGCGGAAGCGGATGCGCCCGATGTCGAGCGGACCCAGGCGGGACAGGTACCGCTGCCCCGGGACATCCTCGAATCCGACTTCGTGCAGCGCGCCCGCGTAGAGGTGGACCTGCCGCAGCTCGGCGGCCGTCGCACCGTAGCGAAGGACGCGGTCCCACAGGTAGGTGGACTTCGTCTTCACGTCCTCCACGGTGAGCACGTCTGCGGGTATCGCCGGTCGGTGACGCGCAGGCAGCCGAGCCGCCGTCGCCGCGTCGAGTTGGACGACGTCGACGTGACCTCTGATCAGGTCGTCCTGAACGCTTCGCTCCACCAGCCAGCCGTACTCGGTGCGCGCCGACTCCAGCAGGCCGTAGTGGATGAACGTGCCGAGAATCGCCGCGCGCTTGTCGGCGTGATCGGTCGGCGTGACGCCGTGCAGGATGTAGGCGGCGCGGCGGCCGCACACGGTGTCGGACGCCCCGAGCTGAGTCTGAAGGGAGCGGGGGCGGCGTGCATCGACGTGGTGGGCGGCGTCCCAGATGGACGGCGCGACGCCTTCGACGATGGCGGCTACGGACATGGGAGTCCTCCAAGAGGTACGTGCGGGCCGGTCACTGTTCGGCGTCCGCGTCCTGCTCGGCGGCCTTCCGCTTGGCGGCGGCGCGGAGCTTGTCAGCGTCGGTCAGTGAGCCCCCGCCCATCTCCGAGCGCGGGTTGTCGAGTTCAGCCGCCCTCTGTTCGGCGGCGGCACGCACGGTGGCGATCTCCTCCCGGCCGAGTCGGTTGCCAGGGTCCGGGACGGAGCGCCACAGCGCGCCGAGGGCTTCCTTGTCCTTCAGTTCGGCGATGCGCGTCAGCCACGGCTGCACCAGATCACCAGCGAGCGCAGGCATCACGCGCGGCTGGGATTCGATGGAGCAGCCGAGTCCGTTGAAGACCAGGTCCTCGATGCTGAAGTCCCGCAGGGTCAGCGGCTTCCTCTGCTCGACGCGCAGGCGCAGGGACCGCACCTTGATGATCTGGGGGTCGGCGTCGCGCTTCATCCGCACCCAGCACGTGGAGTCGAAGCCCAGGTCCTTCTGGGCCGACACCTTCCACTCGGTCTTGTTCTGGATCGGCTGTCCGTTGTCGTCGGTGGCGCTGACCTGCTTGCCGCGGGCGAGGACGATGGAGACGCCGGGCAGGGTGCGCAGCAGGTAGATGATCCTGTTCCACCGTTCCAGCGCGTCGTTCCACAGGTTGCGGCCAATGTCGAAGGCCGCGTCCGGGTCGTCCTGGAGAAGTGCGCGGTTCTTCCGCGTCCGGCGGCCCCGCTCGTATGTCCAGTTGGTCAGCATCCGCCAGAGGGCTGATCCCGAGTCGATGGTCAGGACGACCGGCGGCTCTCCGGCTGCCGCAGCACGCCGCGCCTCCGCGTGTACGGCCTCGACCTGTTCGAGGATGTCTCTATAGGTGCCGTCATGCTCGATGATCAGGTAGTTCGCGCCGTCGATCGCCGCGTACTCGTCGGCCGACCCCTCATCGAGGTCGATCCAGTACATCTGACCGATGCGCTCGGAGGCGGAGAACTGAGCCGCCGAGTAGGTCTTGCCAGCGCCCTCCTCTCCCTCGATGAGGAGCAGGGGCCAGGGGACGATCCCGGTTGGCCTGCGGGTCTTGAGCTTGATGGCGGGCGGCTTGGCGGCGCCCGCTGGTGCGTTCACGATCTGGCTCCAAGAGGTCGTGGTCGGTCAGTCCGCGCGTAGCGCGCGGACTTCGAAGAGCGGTGCCCACTCCGGGTGTCCGGCCAGCAGGAGGCGGACATACCGGGAGCGGTAGGAGTTGTTCAGCGCGAACTCGTCACCTCGTGTCGCCGCGCCGTACTGGTAGCGCAGGAGCTCGAAGAGCATCCCTATGCCGATCCTCGAGAACCCTTTGTCGGCGCAGTCGGCCGTCATCCGGGCCAACGCCGTGAAGACCCAGGGGTTGAGGGCGTGGAATGCCTCGAACCGCTGCTGGATGGTCAGGGTCCCGACATCGACGGGGTGACGAACGGGCTGGATGGTGGCGAACAACGGCGGCTGGTCGATCAGCAAGACACTCTCCCCCTCAGATCGGACGACATCTATTGAGTGTTGGAATCTATCTTTGAGGAGACGGATTGTCGATCGACAACATCGGCGCCCGCCGCTCGGCGGCCCCCTGGAGTACTGCACCACACCCCCAAATCGCAAGAAGCGCACCCGGCTGGATGCGCTTCCATTCTATATGCAATTGGGGTTCGAATCAAGAACAAGTCCCGTTTGAGCAGCGGTTACTTGGGGGTTCGACTCGCAGCCTTGCCGCGCGGCACGATCCTGGAGCCGGGGCCGTCGTAGGTGCCGTCCCGCAGGGAAGACAGGACGCGTTCATCGATCGCCCAGTCGACGTTGCGGGCGCCCGCCTGCAGTGCAGGGGCGTCCTCGACCACCGGCTCCAGCAGCCAGATCGGCGAGCCGGACAAGTTGTAGTCGGCAGGACGGAACCGGCCCGTGCCGATCGCGTTCCTCAACAGCGCGTTGGAGGGGAGCTGAAACAGAGCTTCCACCTCAGCCAGCCCCACAAGCGGCGGAAGTTCGCCGACCTCGCTGACCCACCGCCCGGGATCTTGCTCCTTGACCAGACGGGCAAGCTCGGCCTCATTGAGATGCCTGGGACGCGGAGTGGTCTGGCCGAAACCCTTCACGAAGTGCAGCAGCCAATACGGCGACCCACTGATGATCTTCGCGTACCGATAGTCGAGCGTCTGGTCTCGGCTGATCCACTGGCTGACCTGGAGCCGCTTCACCCCGTACAGTGCGGCGAACTCCGCACCGCCGGCCAGGTAGGGCTTCACCGCCGCCGGCTTCTTGTCCCCTGCCACTTCATCCCCTCCAGATCGGCACCCTTGTGCATATAGATTGTAACCAACGGCGCGAGTGGAGTTCACGCCCGCCGAAGTGCGGGTAGTGTGGGTGCTTCCAAGAGGTCGAATGCCCCCAGCGAAATATTGGGGGCGGCTTTCCGAGAGCGGGGAGGTGAGACGCCGGGACCCGGCCTAGCGCAAG
>NZ_JBHXFA010000020.1:33108-56602 GCF_042724175.1 Streptomyces sp. NPDC127084 | reverse complement strand
TATTTTGTAACCACCGGCGCGTGTGGAGTTCACGCCGGCGTATGGGCGGGTTGTGTGGGTGCTTCCACGCGGTCTTAGGCCCCAATCTAAAGTTGGGGCCCTTCTTCCCTACCTGGGCGACGTGAGCCGACGTCACGCAGCATCCGTCACTCGCGCGGCAGCGTCAGATGCGGCCCCTCGTACTTCGGGGGCCTCGCGTAGCCGAGCAGCCAGCCGAAGCGCGGTGACAGGTTCTCCTCGGCAAAGCGGAAAACACCGTAGTAGACGAAGATCGCGATGGGAGTCAGGACGCTGGCGAGGGCCGTCGCGTCCAGGTCGAGGCCGTACCGCAGGGCTACCGCGACGAGCCAGCCGGCCATCGCGGGCACGCCGGTGCGCAGGAGAGATGCGTACAGGTTCATGAGGTGGGCTCCTTGGTGAGGGTGCGGGGTCAGCCGAAGAGACGTGCCCAGGTCTGCGGGCCGGGGAGGCCGTCTGCGTCGGCCCCCGTCCACTTCTGCGCGAGCTGGAAGTCCCTGACATTCAGGCGGTCGGCTTCGCCCCAGTCGCGGGACGGCCCGACGCGGTAGTGCTTGCCGTAGCCGCGCCGGACGAGCTGCTGCCCGAGCGTGAGGATCGACGCGTTCGACTTGCCAGGCCCAAAAGCACCGCGGCCAGGGAACGGCGGCGGCGCCGGCTTGGGCGCTGGCTTCGTGGTCGGCCATTTCGGCATCGGCCCCGGGTCGTTGTGCGAGTTCTCGGGCACCTGCCCATGGCCGTAGTGGCCGCCCTTCGTCTCCCAGGTGCGTTCGCTCCGGTTCGCGTTCCAGGTGGGCGTGCCCATGGGCCAGGTATCGGGCACCCCCCAGCTCCTGGCCCAGGCCAGGATCTTGTCGAGCCCCTTGGCGGGAGTGTCCCGGACAGTCGCGTACGTCTTTCCGCCAACGCGGCAGTAGGGGAAGAACAGCGTCTCCACTTGGAGGCAGACCTTCCCCGTGCGGTTCGTCCGAGTGCCACCGGCGGCGTCGACGACCGACTTGGAACGGCTGTTGGCCGGATAGAACTGGGCGGTTCGTCCGGTGAACGGGTCCCAGAGGAGGTGCGGAGCGGCCCCACTGCCAACGCCCGTGAAGTACCGCAAAAGCTGGTCGAAGGGGACGAGGTCGACGGGCTTCGTCGCTGTGCCGTTCTTGTCCCAGGTGATGTGCCAGATCACTCGTGGGGCGTACTGGGTGTCTGTGGGTGCCGTGTCGCTGAGCGGGTGTCGTTCAGCTCCGGGCAGCCAGAGATCGGGCATGAGGCGCGTCCTGCTTCTCCCCCGCGCCGTGAGCGATCTTGAGTTGCGTTGTTCGTTTCGTTACGGGCTGCCGCGGGCGGCGAGCAGCAGTTGCAGCGCCGTGAGGAGCACCGGCGCGATGAACGCGGAGATGATCAGACGTCGGTTGGTACTTGCCTGCTCGCGGTCCTGGTCCCGTTCGGTCTTCACGGTCTCTAGCTCGCGTTCGAGGGTGTCGATGCGCAGAGCGAGGTTGCGCTGATCGGCGCGGTAGACGTCCACGGTGACCACCTGGTTGAGACGGTTCGCCAGAGCGGCGATGTCGCTGCGAAGATCGTCGCGGAGCTGTGCGAGATCGTCGCGTTGGTCCTCACGCAACTGGACTACAGCGCGGTGCAGTTCCCACAGCGTGGGTTCCGCGCTCGGCGGGATGCTCACCGCGTGCTCCTTCGGCGATCGGTGGCCCCGCGCCACACCTTGATCATACGGCCACGCGGAATGCCGCCAGCTCTGCGCGACCGAGCCCACCGTGGATGCGTCTACTTGACGTACGTCACGCGCAATTTCGGCGGATAGGTCTGACCTACGCCCTGGGCACGCCCATAGTAGGTCTTATCACTACTGTTAGGATCCAGAGCGATTCCGCGCCAACTCACGCTGTCGAATACAGCGGTTATGTCGACCCACTTTCCGACGTTCTTTCCCCAACTGATCGTCTGCGACTCGCTGTCTGAGCTGAATGTCGATGGACGCGAGGTGAATTTGTGCGCCCTGATGACAGCCTTGCCTCCGTCGTTGTAGTACCAGTGATCAAAGTAAAGGTATATCTCGGCTTTCTGAATGACGGCGCCGGAAAGGTCGGTACCCAGCGAGGCGGGGAATCCGATCAAGCTGGCTTGCATTCCGTTGGTGGAGCTGTAGTAACCCTGCAAGCACTGGTTTGCGTAGTAGGAGTTGTACCCGCCTCGATTCGCGTAGCTTCCGGACCAAGACGCATCGTAGGTTTTGACGTACGTCTTCTTCGGCTGCGTTGTCGTCCCACCACCCGTGTTGTACAAGCCGGTCTCCAGTACCGACGGGCCAACATCCTCGATGTACATGATGCCCTGGTGACTAGCTCCGCCAAAAAGGCGTACTGTCTGCCCGCTGGGGCCGTCCTGGCACCGGAAAGTGATGAGGAGGCGATGCAGCCCTGCCCCGAATGAGGCGCCTGAACGTACTGTCTCCAGGCGAATACGCCGATATCCAGCCGTGGGCATAGGATAGATTCCGGACTGGATTTGTGGTGACGAGATCGACGGGGTAGACGCGCCCCCGTCCTTCAGGGCGATGACGAGTTCGCCACCGGCTACCGAGGGGTCTGCGTAGCAGTCCAGGACGACGCGATACATGCGACGAGCATCGGCGTCGAAAGACAGCTCGACAAAGCCGTAGTCGGTGCTCCCCGCAGACACTGAGGTCGCCTGGTAGTCGACTGCGACCAAGCCGCGAGCAAAGCCCCCCAGGTACGTTTCGAACGGATCGCCAGCGATGGTGAGATTGCCCGCGACGGAGAGGTCCGCAACACCGGTGTTGCCTCCTTGGTCGATCGTGGCGACAGCGCGGCCGTCGTTCGTGAGCGTCAGATAGTTGGGGGCGCCAGTGGTCAACGAGATCGCCTCGCCCCCAGAGTCGTCGTACAGGCGCAGGCCCTGTGGCGAGAGCTCGGCACGAGCCCCATTGCCGGGCGTGGAGAGCACAGCGCGGCATTCGACGTTGTCGAAGTAGGCCATGCCGATGGTCGTCGTGCTGTCGGCACTGTCGACGCCGACCCTCACTTTGCCCTGTGTAGCACCGGCAGGGACGGTGACGACTTGGGAGATGCGCTGCCAGGTCCCGTCGGTGACCGGGGCGGACACGACGATGCCGTCAGAGCTGAGGCGGGTACCTGCCTCGTCGTAGAAGCCGAGGAAGACCTTCACACTCGCACCGGCGAAGTCCGTGCTCGTCTTGTAGTCGGCCGCGAGCCAATAGCGGTCCCCGGGCATCATCGGTGACGTCGCGTGCTGCACCCATCGGTACGCCCCGGCAGCCGGGGTGATCCGCAGGCACTTGGCTGAGTTGTTGCCGCCGCTCTCAACCGCGAAGATCGCCGGGTCCTGGGTGGCCAGGCCGGCCGCGATGACACCGGTCTCATAGGATGCATCGCCAACAAGGTTGCCGGTGGTGCCAACGGCGAGCGTAGAGGCGGACAGCGAGCCTGCGACGACGTGACGTGCGGTGAGGCTGTTGGAAGCTACCTCGTCACCGGTCAAGGACATCGCCTTGACCTCCCGAGCGGTGAGGGTCTTTGCGACGACCTTCTCGCCAGTGACTGACGCCGCTGCCAGCTCCTTTGTTCCGATGGACTCCGCGAGCACCATGCCTGCGGCGACGACAGTATGGATTGCCACGTTGTCGAAGTCCGCCGTGCCAGCGGAGATCCGGAAGGCTTGCAGCCCTACCGCGGCGGTCACTGTTCCGGCCGGCGCCTGCACTTGCTGGCTCATGCGTGCCCATGCCGCACCGGGGGCGGGCTGCGCTATGGCAGTGCCGTACCCGAGCACCGTGCCGGCGGAGTCCTGCCAGCACAGGAAGAAGCGGACCGAGTCTCCTGCCCAGTCTGCGGAGACGCGGTAGTCGAGCGCCAGGTAGAAGCGGTTCCCTGGGGATACCGGCAATTCGGTGACGAGCAGGGTCAGGGACGCTGCCGTGGTGTCGGCAGGGGTGGCGCGCAGTGCCCGCGGGGAACCGTTGCCGCCGACCAGGCTCCAGGCGCCGTTCGAGGCGACGAGGTGCTCGGTGAACGGTCCCTCGAACGAGGGGTCGGGCATGAGGTTGCCCGTGCCGACCCCCAGTTGGTTGTGCCCGACTGCCCCGATCTGGAGCTTGGCTCGTGATACGGCTGCCTCTGCAAGCGCCGTCTCGTCAATGATGCCGTCCAGCACCTGCTGGGCAACGACCGGAGCTGGGCCGACTGGTCCACTCTGTACGGACGGTTCCGACGCGACACCAGAGGTGTTGCGTACCAGCAAGCGGACGTACATCGGCTTGCCGGTCGGGATGATGAGTGTGCCCCCGCGTGGGGATTCGAGCGTGCCACGCAGCGTGGCCGCACCGGGGAGGAAACTGGCAAGGCTGGCGGCATGGACTTCGGTACGGGCGAAGTCCAGTGGTGCAGCTACCGCATCGTTGAAGGCTCCTTCCCATGTCGCAGCCACACCTCCGAGAACGGAGGTGAGTGTGGGCTGGCTCGGGGTGGGAGGCGGTGGCGCGTTGACCACGTTGACGCCGGTAGAACCGTCCGGCTGCTGGCCGATGACCGCGCGCAGAGAACCATCATCGTCATAGACGTCGATGGCTCCGTTCTCGATCGATGAGTACGCGAGCTGGGCGGTACGGCTGGTGCTGTCGAGGCGCCGCTCGACGGCGGCGAGTCGGGCGGCGAGGCTGGCGATCTGGTTGGCCATGCTCAGACTCCGTAGGTGTAGCGGTCTGCCCGCGCCAACTGCACGGTGACCTGCTCGGGGGTGTCACCGGATGGCGGCTTGAGCGTCCAGCCGGTGATCCGCGACCAGCCGTCGTACTGCGACCACTCGTCGTTCAGTCGCACCCTCACGTCGTCTCCAATCTGGAAGGAGCCGATCCGGGCCGCGGGATGGTCACGGAGGACGACCTCGGTGACTTCGCCGATGACCGACCGGTTCACCCGCTCGGTGCGGGTGCGGGCGGCTAGCCTGTCTGTGGCCTTCTCCGTGGGGACCTCGAGTACGTGTTCCAGGCGCAGGCGGCCGTTGCGGGCCGCGTCCACGGTCCGGCGCCGTGAACGCCCCTCCCCTGCACCCAGGCCGATGACGACCTGGGCGTAGCTGTCGGCGTCAAACTCCACCGGCACTGTGGCGGCGACATTGATACCGGACGTGAAGCTGATGTCCTGGCGACGGGTGCCCAGCCGAGGCCACCCGATCCGGATGCGCTGCGTCGGGGTGTCTCCCGACCAGGCGACGGACTCGGTCCACTCGGGGCCGCCGGCGACTGCCACCATGTCGTCGACGACCGTGCTGAGGGTCGGCGCCTCCCACCATGCGGTGGAGTACGGCTCAGCGGGGGTGCCGACCTTCGCGTTGGACCTCGTCACGTCGACCGCTACGCGCAGATCGCCGTCAGGCTGGGCTTGGCAGTACGCCCAGGCGTCGCGGATCACACCGCACGGGTCGGCGGAGACCCAGGGGCCGCGACCGTTGAGATTGCCGTGAATATCGGTTCGTCTCGTCAGGTACGAGCCGAAGCCGCTGGCTTCGATACGGAGTTTCTGGCCTTCCGGCTCTGCGCGCCAGATGACACCGCCCCACAGCAGGGTGCGGTCCCGCTCGGCGAAGATCAGCGTCGTTCCGGGGTCCACCTGCTCCGGGGTGAGGTGCGACAGCCGGGGCGCGATGACGCCGGTGAAGCTGCCCGGCCCGCAAAGCTCGGGTCCGAACTCGACTTCGGTGAGCGGGAGATCCTGTGCGAGGGTGGCACCGGTCAGGGCGTGTGTCGTCAGGTAGCGGTACGACATCGTCAGATGACGCCCTCGGTGAACTCGACGTCGAGAACGAAGCTGGTGGCGCCGTCTACCACCAGGTCGCCGGTTTCGCTCTTGTACATGTACGTGTCGAGGTAGACCGGCACGGTAGTCCCGCGCATCGCGGAGGGGATCAGGAGGGTGTCGGCTAGGACGATGGTGTTTCGGCGTGTGCCGCTGCCCTGGTCGTCATCAATGGAGACGTGCTGGCCGGCCACTCCGCCGATGACGTTCCGCATCAGGGCAAACACGTTGGCTCGCCGCAGGGCGATGCTGGAGACCATGGTGATCAGCTTTGCTTGGGTGGCCCATGCGGGCACCGCAATGTTCCATCGTGCGGCAGGCGGCCACGGGTGCCACTTGTTGTCCGAGTAGCCCAGCGTCGACGCTGTATTCGGCGATGAAGTGAAGAGGCTGCGGGAGCGCCTCGGATTGGCGATAGCCCGCAGGTCCTTGATCATCGCGTCCGTGACCGTGGCGGTGTTCGGCGGGATATCGAGTCGGGCAAGCGGGATGGCCGTCATTCCTGTCGGCGCCGCGGTGGCAGTCGCCGACACGTTGGGGATGACCTGGAAGTAGCCGATGTCGTCCTTGGCCGGGTCGCGGTTGCCCTCGTACTCGGGGTCCTCAACTCGCTGTACCAGTAGGTCTGACCGGCCAGTGGCTCCGGTCGGTGCGACGGGCACGATGGCGTCGCCGACGTTGTACTGCGTGTAGGAGCCCTGGCCCCACGAGGCACCGCGTATCACGGACGATCCATCGCCGACTCGCACGCCAGAACCGGGCGTGGAGAGCTGCCGGACCTTCAGGTCGTTGCCTTCAGTCACACCCTGGGATCCGCGTGCCAGGTCTCTGACCATCATCCTGAAAGCACGGGCCGGGTGGGTGCCGCCATGGGTGAGCATAGGCGGCTGGACGAGAGTCACAGCAGCACTCCTTTCTTACAGAGCCGTCCACGCGGACCGCCAAGAGACAGTCAGACGTGTGGTGTTGGTGTAGTCAGCGGCCGTCCAGCGGATCTCGCTACGGCCGGGCGGGATCTGGAAAAGGTCCAAGCGCGATGCGTTGGACAGGGCGTTTGCGGCGTTCCCGCTGCCGTTGCGCAACACCCAGCGCGTACCGGGCCGGGTCTCGATGTCGATGCGCTCGCCGACACCGAGGGTGATGTCGAGGTCGAGGACGCGTCCGGACTCAACGTGCAGAATCCGAGGATTGGCGACGGGACCAGTGATCCGGATGGACGGCCACGCCGCTGTGTTCCCATCAGCGACCACCCAACCCGGCCTGGTGTCCGGAGTGGCAACACCGGTGGTGATGGGCGCGACAAGGGGGGCGGTGAACCCGCCGCCGCTGTGGCTGATGTCCAGGGGCAAGGTGACGCTGGAGACCTCGTCGTCATTGAATCGCGGATCAAGCGCGGTGAACTCCAGGTCCAGCGGTATCCAGCCGTGGACGGCTTGAGCGGTGGAGACAGCCTCGGCACGCCGGATGCGGCCAAAGAGGACCTTGGTGCCGCGTCCGGGCCACCGCAGTCGCAGTTGCGCAAGGGCTCCAGCTCTGCGGCGAACCTTCGCATTGGCGGCGACTGCCTCGATCTCGGCGAGCTTGTCCAGTGCTGCTGCCGGGTCGCCAGGTGTCCGGATGCCAGCTTCGATCCGTACCGTGCGGGGCGCGTACAGGTCGACCCCAGGGAACGCGCCGTCGTCGGCAGGGTTCAGCACGTCCTGCGTGCGCAGCTCGGCAGAGCCGAGCCCTTCGACGTCGGCCACCGACACGACGGTTCCTCGGCCGATGACAACTCCGGCGAAGTCGATCTGCCAATCAGCCAGGGCCATCAGATCCGCCCCCCGCGCTGCGCGTTCCGCAACCGCCGCATGATCTCCCCCGACAGCTCCTGCGGGGAGCCGTCGCGGCCGTGGACGGTGATGGGCATGCTCTCCACCAGCGCCCTCGGCTGCTGCTGGACGACGGTGACCTTGACGGCGGTCGGCGGCCGGGCATCGACAAGCTTCGGCGCGGAGGCAGCCGCGCCAGCGCCAGACAGGCGCATCCCGAATCGAGTGGCGACGTCGTGCAGAACGGCCAGCGCGCTGCCCCGCTTCGCGGCACCCAGCGGGATGAAGGCTTCGCCACCAGTGCTCGGCTCTGCGAATCGGACGATGCCACCGGAAGTGGCGTAGAGGCCGGGCGTGAGGATGCCGCCGTTGGCGTAGGACAGTCCCCGGTTGGCACGGTTCAGGTCGGCGAAGAACTTGGCGCCCTTCGAGCCGAGGGCACTCTTGAGACGGGCCAGGCCGAGGTTCGCAATCTCGATGATGTGGTCCTCATCGAGTCCCGTGGATTCGGCCACCGCGTGCAGGCCGGTGGTCTTGCTCTTGATCGCGCTGATGATGGCGACCAGATCGGGAAGGTCATCGCCGGGAATCGTCTTGCCTGCGCTCTTGGCGGCGTCGTTCGCCGCCTTCGCCTTCTTTCGGTCCTTCACTGCTTGGGCAGCGAGATCCGCCGCGTCCTGGTCGCCCTGCTCAGCCAGGCGCTTGGCCAGGTCTCCGTATCCGCCGGCGGCGAGCTTCGCGAGGTTCTTCTCGAAGCCGGTCTGGTCCTTGACCGCCTGGCGGAGCTGCCCGGTGTACTCACCGAGACTGGCCTTCGAGGCCGCGGCCAGCTCCCGCAGGTCCTTCGCCATCGACCGGACATAGCGGGAACTGCCGGTCGCCATCTTGCGGGTGAGCGACACCCCCTCCTCGCCCATCTCCGCCAGAGCGTCAGCCACGTCCTGTCCGGCACGTCGGGCCACGGTGTCAAGATCGCGGCGCCAACGCCGTGCGGTGGTCACGGAGGAATGCAGCTTCTTCGTGAACAGAGCGAGGCTGAAGTTGCCCTTCTTGTCCTGTGAGTCGGTGGCCAGCCCGGACAGGGAGTAGAGGGTCTGCGGCCGGTACGTGAACCCGGACAGGCCCCCATCGGCGTGATAGGAAACCTCGCCTCCGAAGCGCCGTGCCACCTCCTCCAGGATTCGCTTGGACCTGGCCCGCTTGGCTCCGGCGAGCGGGATGTACGCCTCTCCTTGCGTCTCCGGCTCCGCCCATACCCGCCATGCGCCGGCTGGAGCGATCTGTGCCGTGTGGTTCTCTCGGCGCACACCACCGCGGGCGTAGAACTCGAGGAGGCCACCGTTCGCCTGCCTTTTGGGGGCCTGGATTCCATCCGGGACGCCGTTGCCGTCCTTGTCCCATGACGTGGGCGTGACCTTGGCAACGAAGGGGATGACGACGGCTGCGGGCTTGTTGACACTGACGGTGATCGTCTTTGTCCCGGGGATCCGGCCCACGGATGCCCCGATGCCGTCGAGCTGGCTCTGCACCGCGGCCATGTCGCCGGACAGCAGGGCACTGGTTAGCGCGGATGCCGCTTCGGTGCCCTTCGTCTGGGCGACCGCGACGATCAGACTGAGCATGCCCGACCACTCGGCGTTCGACTGGACGCCCGCAGCCTTGAATGCGCCAACGACCCCGTTGAGGTCAGGTGCACTGATGGGCAGGTCCGCACCGTAGAGGGCACCGAGCTGGGAACGGATCTCGGTGATGTCACCTTTGAGGAAAGACTGCGCGAGCGAGGTGGACGCTTCCTTGCCGTGCTTGGCCGACACGTCAGCCAGTAGGTCCATGCCCTGTTCGAGCTGAGCGACGGCCGCCTTGGGCAGCTTCTTCGCTGCCTTCTCCATGTCGGCGACAGTCATGTCCTGCATGACCCGAGCCAGCTTGCCGGGATCGTTGGTCGCTGCGGCGTCGGCCCAGGACTCTGCGATCTCTTTGCCGTACTTCGCTGAGATGGCGGGGAGCTGCTCAAGTCCTGCGCGAAATGCCGGCGTCGAGCGGGCGGAGGACTCCTGGATGATGGATTCCAGCTCGTCGGCAACCTTGCCCTTGCCGCTCTTGAGCTGCTGGACGAGCTCGGCGAGGATCGGCGCGGAGTCTGCCCCGAGGTCGGAGAAGTGATCGGCAAGATCCAGGCGTCCGGCGACCGCGAGCTCGCCCAGGTTCTTCTGGAATTCGCGCTGGGCCTTGAGTTGCTTGCGCAGCTCGGTGACGTAGTCCGCGAGGGATGCCTTCGACGCGTCGGCTGACCGGCCCGCCTTCCGGTTGGCTTCGGCCACCTTGTCCTGCGCGGTCTTCCACGCCTTCGCCGGATCAACGATCGAGGAGAGGGACTTGGCCATCGCCTCCATCTGATCGGTGAACTGGGGCGAGCCGTTCTTGTCCGTCGGCAGAGCCTGTGTGAGGTCCCAGGCTCCGAGCATTTCGCGCCGGTTGTGTTTGATCTTATTGTTGACGATGGCCATGTTCGCGGCAAGCTCGGACTCCTTCTTGACCGCGTTGCTCCAGATCGTGTGCTGCTTGTCCAGGACCTTCTTGGCGGCATCCCATTCAGGGTCAGGCGCATACGAGCCCCGATCCCAGGTCAGCGATTCCTGGGCATCCAGCTCGTCCTTGAGCTTCTTGAGCTTCGCGCCGCCCGAAGTGATCGCGTCGATGGCAGTGGCAACGTCGATCCCGGCAGCCTTGAGCTTCTTGACGTCGTCGCTGTTCGTCAACTGCTCGGTCAGGGTGCGCAGTCCGGCTCCCTGCTCACCCTCCTCCCTCTCCTTGCGGAGAGCCTCAACCAGTTCTTCCGTCGCGGCCTTCGCCTGCTGCTTGCTGGCTGAGTAGGCCGCGTAGACGCCGACACCGATGGCCATCAGTGTGGTCAGACCGGCAACGGCGATCCCGGCGCCGCTCAAGACCGCGGGAAAGGCGGAGCCGCCTGCTCGGGCCGCCGCGAGTTCTGTCCGGAACACGGTGAGCTGCGCACCGAAGCGCAGGAAGGCCGCCTTGGCCAGCAGGGCCGCCGCAGACAGCGCGAGCACCACGCCCATGAGTGACTTCACGGGTCCGGGCAGGTCGTTGATCGCCCCTGCCAGCACATTGAGGTACTCCCCGACGCTCTGTAGCGCAGGCAGCAGCACACGCGCCATGTCGATACCGAGGGCAGCCGCCTGGTTTTGGAACAGACTCCACTGGCCAGCGGTGGTGTCCATCTGGATGGCGTATGCCTTCTGCGTCGCGCCGGCGCGCTCGACCTCCTGGCTGATGCCCTGGTAGGTGTCCGCATAGTTCTTGCCGTCGGCGGCCGAGAGCGCAAGCGCGGCCCGTACCGCACGGATGTCTTTCAGGAGGGGGACGAGTTGGTCGGCGCTTCCGCCGGTCGCATCACGGACCTTCTGCATGACGACGTACAGGCCGTCCTGCTGGAGGGCTGCGGCTGCCGACTCGTATCCGAAGCCCTTGATCATGTTGGACAGTTCCTGGGTGGGCTTCATCATGCGCGTCAGCAGCATGTTCAGGGCCGTGACGCCTTCGGCGGCTGGGATGCCCGAGAGCGTCACTGCCGCAAGTGCCGAGCTGATGTCCTCGAACTTGACGCCTGCCGCCGCTGCCATCGGCACGACGTCGCCGAGCTGCTGCGCCAGCTCGTCAAACGACACGACGCCGTAGTTGACGGTCTGGAACATGACGTCCATGACGTCGCTGGCCTGAGTGGCGTCCATTCCGTACGCCTTCAGCACGCCGAGGAGGGCGCGGGCGGACGTCTCCGTCGTCGTCAGGCCGGCCGCGGCGCCGCGGGCGGCTACTCGCAGGATCGACATGGCGTCCGCGCCGTCGAAGCCCGTCGAGACGACCTGGTACAGGCCCTCGGCGAGCTGGTCGGCGGACTGCGGAAGCTGTGTGCTCAGCTCAACGATCTGGTCTGTGAAGTGGCTGATGTTGGTGCTGTTGATCTCCTTCGAGATCGTCATGACGTTCGCCATGTGCTTCTCAAGCTCGATGGCGTTTCGCACGCCCAGGGCGAACGCGCCACCGAGGGCGACGCCCATCACGGTGAACCCGGTGGCCATCGCGCGGCGGGTCCGTTCCGACCGCGCTGCGAGCGCGTTGAGGTCGCCGTCGAGGCGGCGCACCTGCCCGCCGAACGCGGTGACCTGCCCCGCTGCTGTACGTAGACCTCCCACCAGGCCGGTCACCCCGGCCTGGACCTGGACGTAGAGGGTGTAGGCCCCAGCCACTGGCTATGCCTTCTTCCTGGGCCGAAGCCCGACCTTCACCCCACGCCCTTCCGGACCATCCGGTACTTGCTCCTGCTCCATGGCGATCAGCTCGCAGCCGACGCACCGGTGTGTCTCGGTGACGTACGCAAAGCGGTCGCCTCCTGCTTGCTCGTCCCACTCCTGTGGCCGGGTCCCACACGACTCGCAAACGGTGCGCGAGTAGGCGAGGTAAGCGACGGCCTTCGCACGGTCCAGCGCCGACCAACGCCCGTCTCCCGCGCCGGTGAACTGGGAGTGCGGTATGCCGTACGAGGCGCAGACCTCCATCTCCGCCCGGTAGCCGGGGTCGGAGATCAGCCTTTTCCCAGGTCGGTCCTCAGCGTCTGGTTCGCGAGGAGGGCGGAGGTAAACAGGGCCTTGGCTTCCGCATCCGACCAGGTGTCCAGGAGTTCTTGCGCCTCCTGCTCGGTCATCCCCGGGACCTCGGTGCCGTCCAGGTCCCGTTCGATGTGGCAGGCGGCGATGAGCGCGGCCGGGTAGGTCTCGACGTTGTACTCCATGCCTTGGTCGGCCTGGGCCTCGGTCGGAGAGTGATCGCTCAGAAGGCCCTCCCACACCGGTCGCGGAAGGGCTCGGAAGGTCAGAACGTCCGTCGCATCCTCAAGGGCCTGCTCGGCCTTGTCGAGCCGGAGCTGTGCGGCAACCACGTCGGGACGGGCGGCGATCCAGTCCTCACGGTCGACCTCCGCGACGCCCTGCTCGACCGAGTCGGCACGAGCTGCGGTGCGGGCCTTCGCCAGCTCCAAAGCGGCATCGGTGGTGTTCTTCTTCGCCTCGTCGTCGTCGCACACCCGCAAGGTACGCTCTGGCAGCTTACGGGCCTTGAGCCTGGCCATTTTGGCCGACCAGTGGGCGTCCCGGGCGACTGCGGCGGCGGGAGGTTCGTGGCTGGTGGTGGTCATGCGGCGCCCCCGGCTCAGATCGTCTTCGCCGGCACAGCGGCGTCGAGGGTCGGCTCGTCGGTGATGCCGAAGGTGACCTTGAATTTGGCGGGTTCGCTGGCCGTGGAGTACGACGGGCTGCGGCTTCCGACCCGGACTGGGAAGACGTCCATCGACTTCGACTGGGCGATGTCGCCCTTGCGCAGGATGACGATGAAGCCGGTGACACCCTTGGACAACAGGGTCTCGATCACATCGCTGACCTTGTCCTCATAGAAGGTCAACGAGCTGTTGTCTGCCTTGTCCTCGCCCGGGATGGTGGTGGCGAAGGAGCTGCCCATGTCCGGGGTGTCGATAGGCGTGTTCTCCAGAGACCACCCCTCGACGTCGGAAATCGTGTCCGACAGGTTCGTGGCGTTGCTCGGCCCAAGTTCGGGGCGGGTGGGAATGTTGCTATCGGAGGCGATCTTCTGAAGGAAGTAGAAGAGGGTGGTGCCTCGGCGCATGAAACGCTGCTGCGTGGTGGACACGCGACTCTCACTCTCCGGGGACAGTGTCAGCCCCGGAATGCGGCAGGCCCGTCCCCAACAGATCAAGCTGGGAGTCGGCCCGTACCGAGTGGTCGGGCGTCCGCGATGGGCCTCCGCGGTGAGGTGGGTGGGCTAGCTGCCGAGGGTGGTTACCTCGATCGCGAACCTCTGAACGTAACTGTATACGCCGCTGGCGACAGCCACTCCTTCCTCTTTGTCCAGCTCACGGGACATGACCACGTAGCCGGTAGCAGCGATCGGGTAGGTGTAGCCAAGTTCCGTGCGGGCGAGCATCCCAGCCCGGACCTTGTCCGCCATCCACTCAGCCTGCTCTGCCGTCGTGGCAACTGACGTGACCTGGTACACGATTCGAGCGTCTGCGCTGGCGTCACCGAAGGGCGGCCCGTCGCTCGTGGAGCCCACGGGGTAGAGCACGCAATACGGGGTCGCGGCTCCTGTAGGCAGGTTGCTCGCGGTGGGGGCCGTGCCGTATCCGCAGGACCGGCCGGTCGCCGAGCCGAGCATCGCCTGAACGGCGAGGCTGACAACTCGTCCGGAGACCGCCATCAATCCCCCACCGCCGCTCCGACTGCCGCAACGAACGCAGGTCGGACCCGCTCGATTGCCGGACCCACATGAGGGTACGGCGGCTGGTTGTAGATCCTTCCCAAAGAGTCGGCCCCGACGAACCCGTACTCCAGACGCCTGCCCTGCGGCTTGTTCGTTCCCACAGTGGCCTCGACGGTCAACCCGTTGGTTGTGAACTCATGAGTCCAAGATCTGCGGTAGTCGCCGGTCGGCGCGTTCGGACCCGGCCTTCCGCTCGCATTGGCCTTGATCGCGGTCTCCAGCAGCATGGCGTAGTGCTGCACGACGCTGGCCACCGCGGGCAGCGCGGCTCCCGCGCGGGCGTTCAGCAGTGCGGCGATCTGGGGAGCGTTGCTGTACGCGCCCGCCGACGGGTGCGCGTTCGGGTGCGGGTTCCTCGGGGAGGCCATCAGCCCGTCTCCTGGTCCTGGTCGAAGTCCCCCCGCGCCCACTGCTGAAGTTGCGCCAGTACGGCCTTGGTGAAGCCGTGCGGTCCGCCGTCCATGTCCGGCCGGGCGAGCGCCGCCTTCTCCAGCAGCCCTGCGTCGATGGCCGAGAGGAAGTGGGCCGCTGCCGGTCCCGGCTCGTGCGGAACCCCAATGGCAACACGGGCATTGCCGTCAAAGTCCGGGGGTGGACGGCCCGGCGCGAATTGGAGGACCAAATCTGCTGGGTATCCCGCCTGTTGGTGAATCGTGTAGCCGGAGACGAGATGCGAATAGTCCGTCCCGTCTATCCGTATTGAAGCCCTGCTGCCGTCCGTCGTGACCCAGACCTGCTGAATGTCGGCGGGTGGGGTGTCCGTGATCTCCATGCATCGAGCGTAGGACGATTCGCGGACATCCCGATTCGCCTCAGGACGGCGGCGTGATCTCGTCCAGCCGCGTCACCCGAACCAGCTCCACCGTCGATGCCTCCGCCGGGTCGAGGACCTGCCAGATCCGACCGCCGGTTGCTGCGCTGCCCGAGTGCGCGCCAGTCACCTCGACCCGGTCGTATCGAGCAGGCACCGGCGCCCCAAGCGGCGTAAGCAGCCGGTACCAGGACACCGTGTCGTCAAGCCACTGCTTGCCGACGATTCCCTCGGCGGTCACCTGACCATGGCCGGACAGCATGGCACCAGGCCCTTCGTAGACCAGGTCCGCTGGCACCTCGCCGACGAGGCCGGTAACAGCGTCGAGTGCCGGCGTCCCGGTGGGCCGAGTGACTCGAACGGTGTCGAGCAGGAGCTTGGCCTCCAGCTCCCGCCGCACCTCCTCTGGATCGATGGCGGTGCTCACGTCACGGCCCCCGTCGTCTGCGTGTTCTGGTCCACCCACGTGGTGCGGACGATGCTGAGGGTGGAGGTCTCCCCGATGTCGATCACTCGCCACGTCCGGCCGATGGCCGACTCGTCGTCCGCCTGCACGACGGTGACAGTGTCTTCGCGGGAGGCGACCTGCGCTGACAGCGGGGTCAACAGTCGGTACCGGGAAGGGGTGTCGTCCACGTACGCCTGCCCGGCGAGGTGCAGCACGACGGACGGGCCACCGGTGGGAAAGATCGCTCCCGGCCCCTCGTAGATCGTGATGGGAGGACCGGGCTCGTACTGCCCCGTGTCCGGGTTGAAGACCGGCTCGCCAGGCCGGTAGATGCGGATCTTGTTGGTAAGGATCTTCTTCTCGACGATTGCGCTGACGGCCCCCAGAGTCAGCCCTTCGGTAGGTGCGCTCATGCGTTCGAGCGTAGCCGTGCTCACGGACAGCCCGGATTCCGTGGCTGCCGATGCCCCGGGTCGGGTGCCGTCAGGTCGTCGTACTCACGCCGCAGCCGCTGACGATTGGGTTATCACTGCCTCACTGCGGTCCAGCGCCGTCGAGAGGTCACTCGCCAGCTCATCGGGAAGGAGTTCCGCACCCAGTCCACAGACCCGGATCAGGTCGCGGCACGCACGGGCTTCGCCGTCGGTGGCGAGTGCGGCGAACAGCGCGTGCGAGATCAGGTCGCGGGCGGCATATCCGTTGAGTGACGCAGTGGCCCGCCGCATCAAGTCCTCGACAAGCGGGCGGGCTCTGGGGTGCTCCGGCCCGACCGCGTCAAGGACCGTGAGGCCGAGCCGGGTGTCGAAGACAGTCAAGCCCGGCTCCGCCTCACGGCCGAGGAAGGTGTTCACCAGCTCGGCCACGCTGCTGTCGTCTCGCTGCGGGACGTCGCGTCGGGACAGCACCGTCAAGCACGCGGTGACAGCCTGCTCCCACGGCTCGCCGGGGGCTGTGTCGGCGAGCAGCGCCGCCGCACGGTTCTTGCCGCCCTCCGTCAGGGCTGCCACTACGGCGACTTGGCGGCCGTCAAGCATCCTTGTGCCCACGCCCCGGTGCTGTTCGATGTGAGCCAGTGCTTCGCGCCAGCGTCCTGTGGTGGTGAGGGTGCGGGTGCCGTCGGCGAGCACCACTCGCCAGAGCCACGCGTGGACTTCTCGACGGTCCTCGACGGTCGCGGTCAGTGTGGCTGGCACGGTGATGTCCTCAAAGACGGCGGTGCTACCAGTGCCGACGGCCTCGTACAGGCCCAGAAGTCGGTGACGACCGTCGTCGGTCTGGCCAGCGCGGATCTGCAACCGGGCAAGGTTGACCAGGGGCTCCAGGGCGCGAATGGCGCGCGTGGCGGATAGCGGGCAGGCGCGAAGGTAGGCGCCAGCGTGCCGATGGCACAGCGACCGGGCCAGGTCAGGGAGACCAAGGTCGGAGGCGAGGAGCGCAGCGCCGTTGAAGACGGCAGAGGCTGGTCCTTCTTCGTACTGCTCCACCGCTCTGTCGGCCAGGTCCACCAAGGCCCGCACCCGGGCGGGCAGCGGCGGGCAAGCCGGCCGGACCCGGGCAACGAGAGGAAAGCGCGTTGCTATCGGACCGTGTGGATCCATGAGTCCCCCTGGGGCGACGGGTGCGCGATGAAGCGGAGAAGGAACAGCGGTGCCCGTCACTCGCGCAGCGGGCACCGCAGCCATCACTCGTTGGCTGGCGTCACCGCCAGTCGACGACGATGCGGTTCAGCGGAGTGTCGAGGGAGAAGACGCCCGAGGCTTGCTCGATCGCGGGAGCGTTCAGGTCCTGGAGCTCGAACCTGGCCTCGCGACCCCGGTACTGGCGGTCCCAAGTGCGGACCGCGTCGGCGACCCGCGCGGACAGCTCGTCGCTGCCGGGGCCGTGGCCGATGACGCCGAACTCCCAGAGCTTGCCGCCCTCGGGAGTCTTGTTCTCCGACAGTCGGCGGGCGAGGTACGTGCAGGCGCCCTTGTCCACGGCCGCGGTGGACGACGGGTAGGGGTCGTCCGTGAGGACTGTGCCCTTGGCGTCTTTCGGGAACAGCATCCGGATCAGCCCGCTGGGCAGCGAGCAGGAGACGAAGAGCTCCATCCACTCCGGTGACTCCATGGCCCGGAAGGTCACCCCGGTCCACTGCTCGGTGCGTGGTTGCTCCAGAACCTCGGCGAGTGCGTCAGCGTCGATGTTCTGCCCTGCGGGAGCCTGGAGCCGGACGGTGCCGTCGACGTTGAGCGGGATGGCCCTGCGGTCGTCGTCGGCGATACCGCGCCGCAGAGGCATGAAGGTGTTCATCTCCGAGCTGATGGACACCCAGTGTCCGTCGCGCTGCTCGTAGACGATGGAGCGTGAGACGCTGCCCTTGAGCCGCTGGGGTGTGACGAGCCGTCCACCGGGGGCGAGCTGGGAGAGCCAGGCGTGAGGAATGCCGTGTGCTCCGACGGTGGCGATGATCCGGTCGTACGGGGCGTTTTCGGCGTGGCCGAGTGCACCGTCGCGGGTGACCGCCTCGACATTGGAGACCCTGGCAGCGGCCAGGTGCGCGCGGGCACCCTCGACCAAGTCGTCATCCACGTCGATGGTGGTGACGTGTCCTCCCGGCCCCACGAGCCACCCAAGGAGTGCGGCGTTGTAGCCGGTCCCCGCGCCGAGTTCGAGGATGCGCTCGCCGGGCTGTGCCTGGAGCTGGTCCAGCATCAGAGCGACGACGGCTGGCTGCGAAGCGCAGGAGATCGAGGTGCCGTCGGTGTCGTACTTGATGTTCACCGGCGCATTGGCGTACGCGTCGCTGAGTGAGGCGTTCGGGACGAACAGGTGCCGCGGCACGGCTCGCAGTGCGCGTTCGACCGCGGGGGTGGTGGCGTGTCCTTCCCTGCGGATCTGGTCGACAAGGGCGGTGCGGAGCCGGGAAGCGTCGGCTTCGGCGGTGGTGGCTGTGTCGGTGTTCACCCCGCTGACGCTATCGATGGACGAGCCGAATTCGGCTGCTGACGCGGTGCGTTCACTCGATCCCATGACGACCTCTCGTGCGATGTGGGCCATGGTGTGCTGATCTTCCAGGGGAAGCCCGGCACGGTTGGCGTGGAAGACGATGTGATGGGCGATGACGGCTCGCAGGCCGCGTGTGAGCCAGCCACGGCGGGCCAGGTCAGCGAGTGTGGATCCGGCCTGTACGAAGACTTCCACCCAGTCGGCATGTCCCGCGAGCGGTCCGGTCGGGCCACAGAGAGAGCGGGTATCGACGGTCATCAGCTTGCGCATCGCCGGCGTGAGAGCGACCGTGCGCGCGGGCGGAAGCTCCGGCGCGTTCGGCCGCAGCGCGAGGACCTTCGCCCACACGTCGCCCTGCTCGTACCAGTCTTGTCCGGCCCCTCGCATCATGGCGCTTGCCAGCAGGACGGCGGTCTCCCGGCGGCCCAGAGATCCAGGCTGCGGCAGGTAGGTGAGCAGATGGCGACTGTCGTGGTGGAAGAGGTCGTGAGCGATGTCCATGGCGAATTCGCCGCCGAACGTGAACTTCTCGGGTTCGTAGATCCCAGAGGTCCACTTGGTGATCCGACCGTCGCTCTGTAAGGCATCCAGGAGAGCCCTGATGACGTCGGACGCGGGTCCGTCGCACTGGTAGCGCAGCGGCCAGGGCTGCTTGTTCATGAACCACCAGCGGTGAACCCCTTGGCTCTCCGTGGCGTTCAAGGCTGGCGCGAGGATGTCGGCGGCGACCTGTCGGCCCGTCTCGCGATCGGGAAAGGTGATGTTGTGCTGGTGCCATTGGGTGAGCATCAGTGTCCTTACTGCGGCGGTCAGGCGATCAGAAGACAGGAGTCCCACGCGGTGCTGGGGGGCACGGTGCTGCTGGGTGCGAGCACTGCCAGGGCGATCCCGGCTGCACCGTCCAGCAGCCCCGGACCCTCCGGGGCGAGAGCGAGGGCGACGGCTGCTTTCTCCGCATCGGTGCCAGGCGGGTGAATCACGTGGAGCAGAGCGGGGATCAGTGCCCGTAGCTGTCCCGCGGTCGTGGGCAGCGCGTCGTCGGCCGCGCGGGCGGCGACGTGGGCAAGGCCGGCGTACCCGTGGCACAGCCCGCTGTCGTTGGTCGCGGCGAGCTGGGCGGGGTCCGTGAGGGCGCTGATCAGCGCGTTCTCGGCCAGGACCTGCCGGTCGGTGTCGCCGAGGGCCATCGAGGCAAGCTGCTGGGCACGGCAGAGGCCCGCGGCGCCGTAGCACCACGAGGGGCGCAGCGGCCCGGTCTGCGGCGGGATGCCGCCACGCAGGTCGGTGACCCAGTACGGCCAAGTTGTTCCTCGGCCGGTGTCGATGCTCCAGCGGTCCAGCCAGGCACAGATCGTGCGGATGGCTCCGAGGTGGCCGGGCACGGTGATCCCTCTGCGGGCGGCCAGCGCAAGCAGGGCGAGTGGGCCGCCGATTCCGTGTGCGACACCGTGGTTGGAGTGTCCGTCAGGGAAGCGATCGTCGGCTCTGCCGGAGGGGCCGGACTTGGTCCACCAGCCCGGCACCGTTCCTGCTTCGGTGGTGATCGGCTCGGTCAGGCGCACGAGATACTTCAGGACGGCCCGGAGCAGGTCACCGTCAGGGTTGCGGTGCAGCAGGTAGGCGCCATATCCGGTCAGGCCCCGGATCGCGTCGAACTCTGCGAGGGCGGGCAGACGACCACCGTCGAGTCGATCGCCTCCGGCGGCGAGTCGCCTGCGGACATCGGCGGCCAGGTGCCGGTCGAGGTTCGCGAGGGCGTTGCGGTACGCACCGGGGAGCCGGTCGGCGGCGCAGGCCAGTGCATGGGCCATGGTGGGTGCACCGTAGTAGGGGTGGCTGTCAGGGCCGCAGGTGAGCGCGGCACTCCCGGCAGCGGCAAGCCAGTCGTGGGCACGTTGCCACGGCGCCATTTCGCGGGCGGCCAGTTCGATGTGGAGCAGGGCGATTCCTGGTGCTCCGTAGGCGAGTTGCTGAGCCCACCCGGGCTGAGGCCCTGCCACGTGTTCGGGGTCGGCCAGTCGGGTGCTGATCGCGGTGATCAGGCCATCGAGGGAGTGTGATGTCATGCCGCTCCCCCTCGGGCTGTCCACGCCAGTGCGGCGGCTCGCGCGAGGTACCGGCAGATGTCCTCTTCGGCGAAGTCGATGCCGACAGCCCGGATGAAGTGCATGTGCAGCAGGGAGGTCAGGACGTGATCGGCGTCGATGCCCTCCGTGTCCGGCCCTGGCACGTGGGCGCGGTAGGCGGACAGGTTCATCTCCCGGTCAGCCCATGCCTCCACAATGGGTGACCCTCGCGGTGTGGCGCGCAGTGCTGCCCAGTCCTGGGAGGGGTCCGCGAGCCGCACAGCCTCGCTGAAGACGCTACGGGGGACCGTGGCCGGGGCTGTGGAAGGAATGTGGTCGATGAGCCAGCGCATCCCCTTCGCGGGGCTGCCGAGGAAGTGGACGGCGATAGCGACGGAGTGGGCGGCTATCAGCGCCCGATGGTCAAGGCCAGAACTCTGGCGGGCCTGGGCCAGTACCGCGCGTGAGTCGGCACGGAAGACCTCTTCGGCTGCCGCCCACGCTGCGCGGGACCCCCACCGGCCCGTCTCCGGGTAGGAGGTGGGGTAGCGCACTTCTCTGAGCAGACCGGCCTGGTGCAGGCTTCCGGCCCAGGCGCTCACCACTCGGGCGGTCTCCCCGAACGTGTCGGGGTCGGGCAGGTCTATCCGCAGCCTGAGGTGATGGTCGGGGTCGCGGAACCGGACGAACCACCACCGGGGCTGGCCGAGCTGTTCCAGGAGGGCGGGAAGGTAGTCGGCGAGGATGGTGTCCTGACGGCGGATGTCCCCGTACAGGCAGGCGAGCAGCACAGGTGACGCGGCGGGCCGCTGCCCGTGGTCGCGCCCGATGACCCGTGCCCGGGTGGGTTGCGGCAACCTCGGCCACGCTGGCGGCGCGGTCGCTTTCAGGGGGATGACGACTTCGTGGGCACGGCCCGCACACCAGCCCCACTGCTGTGGAGCTTCGGTCAGCACCGCGGCCTTGCCTCGGTCGAGGTGGGCACGCAGCAGCACGCGGTGGCCGGGGAGGTCCAGGTCGAGCGCGAGCATCCGGTCCCCCTGGGTCAGGTAGACCCGCGACGGGACACGACGGGATGTGAGCCATCCGCTCAAGGAGCGGTCCCAGGTACTGAACCGCACGCTGGAGAGCGGAAGTTCCTCGGGCCTCAGCCGCCAGCGCGCAGGCGACAGCACAGTCCGCCCGTAGCGCAGGCGCGGCAGGAACGGCAGGGACCGCGCCGCTCCCCAGTCGAACGTGCTGACAGTGGCGCACTGGGCGCGGCTCAGCTCCGTGAGGAACCGGGCAAGCGGCGGTGTGTGGACGCGCAAGCTCAGCGCGTGCATGCCCACGGCTTCCACCCGGTGGCCGAGAGTCGGCGCCGCGAGGTACATACGGCGGCCGTCGCACCCCACCGCCAAGTCCTCCACCGTCAGCACGTCGCGGGCGAGGTCGCGGTGCTCATCGAGGCTGATCACCAACGGCAGCACACGGGGGGACCTCGCGATGTGGGCGGTCGTCGGGTCGAGCGGCGGAAACGAGAGCTGCGCCGCCACCGTCGTGTCATCGCCGCCGGGCAGGTCCGAAAGTTCCGTGATCAGCGATGCGCGGCCCGCACCGGTCACCACGTTGAGGAACCGGCCGATGCCCACTCCGGCTCCCCGGGACACACTGCCCACCTCCAGCCGGAAATCACCGCGCTGAAGGCCGGTAACGCTCGCCGCGTGCACCCGCACCGCCACCTCCAAGTGCGGCGGCAGCCTTACCGGACTCGGGCCTCGCTCCAGAGAGGAGATCAGCACGTCGTCCAATGCGATCTCGTCCCTGCCGTCGAGCACCGCGTCCTGTACCAAACGGAGCAGTGCCTCATCGCGTTCGGTAGGCGGGCGCCGCTCAGCCGCAGGCGATCCGGGATAGCCGTCCGGGAAACCAATCCCGCTGTCAGCCACCACGTCGAGGAGCGGCACGAGCGAGCCGATGCCGAACCGCTCGTAAAACCGCTGGTGGTATGCCTTCCACACGGTTGTCCCATAGGGGGCAGGGCTGAGCCGTGCGAGGGCCAGCGCGGCACGCTCCGTCTCTCTGGCCACCTCCTGAGGCAGGATGACCTTCGCGTCCAACCGCAGGTCCACCGCCAGCGGATGCCGCCGTACCGGAACAACAGCGGTCATCCGCCTGGCGACCTCTTCCCTGGCCGCACGACTCTCGACCACAGGTGCTGCCGAACAGTTGGCCAGTCCCGAGTGGATGTCCCGCATCTCCGCCACCAGGGCGCTGATCGGTGCAACGCTTGGGACACCCGCCGCGTCCAGGTGTTTCAGAAGGTGTCCCAGCGCGTCGGTTTCGGTGGCAGGCGCGTGCAGGCAGGTCACGAGGACGCGCCGGGAGACCAGTTCGGCAAGCAGACCCATCACGGTCTCCGGGGCAGCCTCGGGAAACTCGGCGCCCAATTTCGCCGCCAAGTCCTCCACGAGGATCGGCACCCGGGCAGCGGTCACCGCCGCTTGCACCGGAGCTGTGTTTCTGAGCGACACCTCGACCGCGCCGACGCCACCCTCCCGCGACGCGGGAAGGTACGGCACGATCAGCCGGTCACCGCGGACCATCAGCGTGGTGCCCGATACCACCGAAAGCCGCAGCAGCAGCTCGGGGCACGCCTCCAGGTGGGCGATCGCCTCGACCAGCCACTCCGCCGAAGCCGTCACGACCGCACGATGCTCCAGGCCCCAACGCACGCGTGCGACGGCATCGAAGCGCGCCGGCGTCACTCCCGCGAAGTAGCCGAAGGGCGTGGCCCGCTTTCCCGCCCGAAGCATGTAGCGGGCCACGGACAACGCGGCTCGACGGATGTCGCGCGGAGCCGCATCCCCCTCCTTGCAGAGCGTGTTCACCTGCTCGGCCAGCGCGGGGCTGGCGTAGCGCAACTCCTCGGCGACCCCATCGATGGCCCACACCGCGCGCAACCAAGCGGCCTGCTGCGTGGCCTGCGCAGGGGTGGGAGCTGCATCGGTGAGATCGGGCCAGCGCGGAAGAGCCGTCGGCCTGGCCGCAGCACGCACAAGAGCACTGCCGTAAGAGCGGAACACAGGAGCCGGAGCGGCCACGTGAACCTCCGAGAGGGAAGGGGAACTCAACGGGTGGCGGGAATGTGACGGTGGTGCCGCTGCCCGGGAGTTCCC
>NZ_JBHXFA010000020.1:12156-33098 GCF_042724175.1 Streptomyces sp. NPDC127084 | reverse complement strand
CGCCCCCGCCACCCCCCGCGGGGCTGGGGCACCCCCGGGGGGGGGGGGCTTGTGCGGGGGGGGCCGCGCCCGGGGAGCCCCGGGCCCGGGCCACCGTCCTGGCAGTGCCGGGACGTCAGGCGACGGTGCTGTTGCACGCACCGCAGGTGCTGCCGCAGTTGTCGTCCGTGAGGTTGACCAGGCTGGCCGTGTCGGCGAGCTCCAGCACGGTGACGTCCAAGTCGAACTGCGACGTCGCCTGCGGGTTCACGTTCGTGAGATCGCTGTCCACTTTCACTCCTTGGATTGGGTTTTCCGATGAGATGGTGCGATCGCCGACACCCCTACGGGGCATGGGCGTACCGGCACGGAATGCTCGACAGCGGTGACCGAGCTTTTCGACCGGCGGTCTGGGGTGCGGTCAGCCGGTGCACGAGTCGGTGGACGTGGCGCCGCAGCCTCCGTCGGAGGCGGCGCTGACGTTGGCCTGAGGGCTGGCGTCGATGATGCGAACGTCCAGGTCGAACTGCGAAGGCGCGCCGTCGTTCACACGCGCGAAAGTGCTGTCCACTTGCGCTCCTCTCAAGTGCGGCGGGCTTGAGGTGCTGCCTGCCTTGGATTCGGATCGAGCCGGGGCCTTCGCCGTCACTGGTGCGCGTGGCGGCACCGCCTCCCCGCCGGGGAGGAAGAGGTCCCGGTAGGGACTGTCGCCGCCGCGCCGACACGGCGGCCACAGCCGTCTTGCGGGCGCCCCAGCGGCAGGTAGCAGTCGTCACCGCTGGCCGGGGAGCCACATCTCGGGGACTAGGGACCGCGGACGACCATGGCCCACACCAGGGAACCGACGACGTACAGCGCCGGGAGTGAAATCGCGACCGACATCAGGGCCGCACCGGGGTTCCGGCGCAGGCGACCGGCAAGGCGCCGTAAGCGACTCTTCGAAGGGCGCGACCGCTTTCCGGTCACTGCGTGTCCAGGACCCGCACGCGCCGGGCGCCAAGGTCGCTGGAACCTCCCGGCGGGACCAGGAACAGGTCCGTGGTGAGCGGGGCTGCCGTGTGGGCTGCCGAACGTGTCCGCCACGCATGACGCGGGGTTCGCAGCGGCAGGCTCGGCCGGGCTTCGGGAAGCACAGCAGGCGGCGCTTCCACCCGTCCCTCAAATATCATCTTCATCCTCCAGTGCTGGAAGAGCCGCGACCTTCACGAGCGCGTCACGGCCGAACATCACCTCGGCCAACGCCTCGTAGGGACACGGCCCAGGCTTGTAGGCATTCAGAGCGGAACGCAGAGCTACCGGGTCGGTCAGCCGGAGGCCGACCGGTGAGTGCAGCCAGTAGCAACCGCCTTCTGCGGTGGGTACGAAATGCGTGAGCGGGGGAAGCCGGACGGCCATGGGGGCGCTCAGGCACAGTCCGTACTGATGACCTGCCCAGACGCGGGCGGTGCCCGGCTTGACGAGCCAGTACAACCACGGCCCGGACGGATCAGCGATCACAGGTCCGCACCCTGGCGGAAGTGCGGCGTCCACCGCAGCGACCATGGCCGGACCGACGTCCTCGCCGCCGGTCATCACCACGTCGAACAGCGTTCCGCCGAGCATCACGCACGTCTCCTCGTTCGCGTCCACCGCCCGCCGCCAGCTTGTTCGCTGCTGTGTCCGGGTCCGCATCAGAACTCCTCCGCGGTGGGGAAAGTGCACGAGCCGTTAGTTCGCTCGAATGTCTTTTCCATCGTCATGAGCCCGTCGCGGTCGGCAGTTCGGGACCCTCTACCGAGTGCGCCCGCTACCCTCCTGACTGGGATGACGGCCCGCCGCACAGCAGCGCATCGCGCGCACTCGGTTCACCGCGGCACACCTTCGAAGAGGCGACCTCTGCGGCTCAACTAGCCTTGCGCACACCCCAATTAACATTCAAGGGAGTGCACGCACGAGTTGACCCCTGCGTCCACATTGGCAAGTGCCAAGTAGCCGACAGAAGCTGTTGCACGGGAGGCAGAGCATGCCAAACTCCGGACTGAACCACCCGGCTGGCAGACAGCTACGCTGTGTGGCCGGACTGGGGCCTCGATCCGATGAACAGCACACCGAAGTGAGGGGACAGGTGGCCGCACGACGAGGACCGACATACCTGCGGGTCATGCTCGGCAAGGAACTCCGAGCCCTACGCGAAAGAGAGCCTGGCCGAACGGCTGAGGGAGTCTCCACAGCTCTCGGCTTCTCACGTTCCAAGATCAGCCGTGTCGAAGCAGGCGACATCCCCCTGCCCAAGCTGGCAGACCTCGAAAAGCTCATGGACTACTACGAGGTTGAGGACCCCGACGACCGTGACGCGCTGTTGAAGATGCAGCGGGACTCCTTGAGTAAGGAGCCCTTCACGACCTACCGCAACGTGCTGCCCTCTGGTCTGCCCATGTATCTCGGCCTGGAGCGCGATGCGATCAAGGTACGGGGGTACGAGAACAACGTGGTGCACGGGCTCCTCCAAGAGGAGTCGTACGCGACGGCACTCGGGATGTCCGCGAAGATCGTCGAGGAGCGCACCACGGACTTCGTTGAGCAAGGAGTTCGGTCGCGGATGGACCGCAAAGAGCTTTTCGCATCGGGCGGCGCCGAGGTGCACATAATCCTGACTGAGAACGCGCTGCGCACGCTGGTCGGGTCGCCCGAGGTAATGCGGGCGCAGTACGCAGAGATCATACGTCTCAACGAGTTGGACAACGTCGAGGTGCAGATCATTCCCGAGGATTTGCCTACCTACCGAGCCGCGTTCAACTTCACGGTACTGGAGTTCGTGGACCTCGATCCTGTGGTCCAGAGCGACAGCGCGAAGGCCACCACCATGTGGTCGAAGGCATCGGACGTGGGGCAGTACCAGCGTCAGTTCGACGCCATGGTCAAGTCAGCTCCGGGCCCGAGCCAGACGCCGCAGTTCCTGCACGCCCTCGAAAAGAAACTATGGAAATGACACATCTCAATCACTACCCCGCCTCCACGGACCTGGCCCCCGAAGAGGAGTGGACTAAGTCCTCCTACAGCTCGCAGGACAACGGCAACTGTGTCGAGACCACGGTGCGGTCCGCTGCCGCCGCCAGGTCTGGCCTGGTCGGTGTGCGCGACTCCAAGAAGAAGGACGGCCCTGCGCTGGCCTTCCCCGCATCGACATTCTCGACCTTCATCGAGTCCGTGCGTACCGGCGTCTTCGACTAGGGCGTTGTCGATATCTGACCCGCCGGCAGAAAGGCGGTCCCCCGCAGGAGTAATGCGGGGGGCCACCTCCCTCGCCATACGTTGACACACGCGTCCGACGGAGGAGCCACGGAGTATGCCTGCTGTCTCCTGGGCCTGCCGCTGCCCTACTGCAAGGAGTCATCCGGCCTCGGCCCAAATCCCCGCCGACAACGCGGGTGGGAGATCGGCCACTCCGCCGCCTCCTCGACGGTACGCACCGTCCGGTTGGCTTTGTCGGGGTCCTGATGAGACGTCCATCCACAGTCGAACCCGTCGTAGACCTCGACCATGCCGACACCGGCCTGCCGTGTTTGGTTGAGGGTGCCAGCGTTGTAGGCGACAGCCGACTTCGCCAAAGTCGCAGACTCGGCCCAAACCCGCACAGGGACGCGTGCCCCATTCCGGTAGACGACGTACGCCAGCTTGTGCGCACTGGCGAGTCGGTCGGCGAGATTCTTCGCGGCCTGCTTCGCGGTCATGTTGCCTGCGGCCAGCAGCGGCACTTCGCGTCGGGCCGCTTCCCGCGCCGCGCGGTAGAACTGGCTGGCCATCCGCTCAGCCTCTTCGGAGCGCCGTAGGAAGTCGGCGTAGGAGTCTGCCGCGAGCGACTGGAGTGCGTCACGGTGAAACGCTGTCCAGGTGAAGGTCGCTCCCAGGGCCTCGGCAGCGGCTCGCCCGCCTTTCTCGTACTGGTGAGGAAGCTGCCGCTGTACGAACTGCCGCGCCTCCTGGTCCACGCGCCGGCGGAAGTCGGCGATCGCCTGCTTGAATTCCTCCAGCGTCGCCACCGTGTAGTACGTACGCGAGTTCTCGGCGAACCTGGCGATCACCTCCTGTTGCTTGGCTTCGAGGCGCTGCCACGCGTCCTCAAGTACGACGGCGACACGGCGCGCGATCACGTCGGGGTCACCAGGCACCAGCGGCGGCCACTCGTAGGGCACAGCCGCCTACCTTGTGCGCGAAGACGGGAGGAGCGGCGCGGTGACCAGGTCAACGCTGGCCTCCCCTGCTGCCGGGTCATCCGGGGCGACGAGTTCAGCCAGGCCCGCGATCTGACGTTCGAGTCCGGCAAGGTTGTTGCTCTGGTCGATGGTGACCACGCCGTCGACCGTCATGCGTAGCGGCTCAGCGAGCAGCTTCGCGCGGCGCTCGGCGAGGACTTCGGCGGCGACAGCTCGGGCTCGACCGAGACGTGCGTAGCGGTCGGCGAGGTCCTGTTCGTCCGTGGCGGTGCCGAGCTGCGCCCGCAGCCAGGCGAGGAGAGACGGGTCCATCACTGCTCCTGTGTGGCTGTCGCCCGTCCCCACCCCGTGAGGAGTGGGGACGGGCGACGATGTCGGGTGCTTACGCGTCAGCGTCGGCGGACTTCCTGCGCCGCCGCGGCGTCGGCTGCGCGGGCTCCGTCTTCGGCTCGGCCTCGGCCTCTGGCTGGGGCGGCGTGCCAGCGAAGCCGAAGGGCTGCGGGTCGTCTTCCGGCTCGTCCCGCTCGGACTCCTCCGCATCGGATGCCGACTCGCCGTTCTCCCACGCGTCCGGATTGGTGATCTCGGCGGCCAGGTCATCGTCCGGCTCGTCGCCCGGCGCCAGCACGACCCACTCGCGTGACGTGGGGTGCTGGACGTGCACGGCTGTTGCAAGGCGGCGGCCCATCAGATCACCTTCGCGACAATGTGAGCGTCCGGCGTGTGGAGCACGGGCATACCGACCGCAGCGCCCTTGGTCCAGATCTGCACGGGGTCGTCCTGAGCACCACGGGTGATGATGATGCCCGGACGGTCCTCCTTGGTGATCTCCGGGTTCGAGCCGCGCGACAGGGCCAGACCCTCGGCGGTCACGCCGAAGATGGTCTGCCCCCACTTCGTCCGGTCCGGCGGCAGCATGATCCACCGGTCCTCGGGAATCACCTTCGTCTGGACGCCGTCGACCCTCACCTGCCCCTTGTAGAAGGTGATCGGGGGCAGGCCGTAGTTGTCACGGACGACGTTGATCTGCTGCGGGGTGAGCGTGGCGGTCGGCGTGTTCGAGGGGTTCACGGAGCCGTAGTACGCCGCCCGGTAGGCGTTGTTGGCCGCCAGGAACGAGAACGCCTTGCGGCTGGTGACCACCAGCTCCGGGAACGGGGCGCCCCGGTCATCGAGGTACTGGATCCATGCCAGCTCGTCCTTGATCGGGTCGGAGGTGGGGTCCGACCACAGCTTGGGAGCGGTCGGCAGGTTGCCCGCCGGCACGCCCCAGTCGACCTCCGTGGTCAGCCCGTTCTCCGCGACGAGTGAGAACTTGCCGTCGACCAGGACGTCACCCCAGGCCAGCTCGACTCGGGAGCGGATCGCCTCGACGTGCCGCTCGGTGTCGTCGTACAGCAGCTCGATCAGCCGGTCCTCATCGGCGCCCCGGGACGCTTCCAGCAGGATCTGCTCCTGCTCGCCCACGAGGAGCTTCTGACCGAGTGGCGGCAGCATGCCCTCGCGGGTGGTCTGCCACGCCTCGCGGGATGCGAACGGCACGGACGCGTCGAAGGCGCGGTACTTCGCGACGTTGACGTACCGGCCGTTGTCCTTGACTCGCCACTTCACCTCGTCCTGCTCGAAGGTCGGGATGATCCCGCCGTCCTTCGTGAACAGGTGGTCCGCAGGCGAGGGGATGGCGCGAGCGAAGGTCGTAAGGTCGCGGGCGGATACGTTCTTGATCAGGTCCTGAATGGTCATCGTCGGTCGCCTTTCACACGTACCGGATCTGCGGGCCGGTCACCGACGGAGTGACCTTGGTGGTGTCGATGCCGCCGGGGACCTTCGCCGCGACCACGACGCCGTGCCACAGGAGCGCGGCGGGTACCTTCGTGGCGGTCGGCGCGAACAGCGTCTCGGCGAAGACGTGACCGGCGAGGTTCTGGCGGCCGTCGGCCGCCGCCGGGTCGAACGCCCCGTACAGGCCGCTCGCCGTGATCTTTCCGACAGGCACGCCGGACAGGACCCGGCTGTACGGCTGGGTGGTATCGGTCGAAGCGGCGGTATGCGTGCCCGCGGTCAGCTTCGACAAGTCGAGCGTGATGGTCTCGGTGGAGTCGGTGCCGTGCAGCGACGCGAGCCAGGCCCGGTCGGCGGTGTACGACGTCGACGTGGTGATGGGCTGGAGTGTCACAGCCGTCCTCCCGTGGACGTGAAGCGAATCGGGTTCGCGCGCTCGCCTGGTGGCGGCGCCGTCCACGGGAGGTGTGAGGGGCGTGGTCCCCATGTCCGGCTATCCCGCCGGTGGGGTCATGGGTGCGCCATGACGTCGCTGGGCCTGGTCAGCCGGTGACGAATCCTCGGCGTCGGGCCATCTCCAGTCCGGCCGCGCCAGGCTTGGGCGGGACACCGCCGCGCGAGGGCGGTCCCCCGGCGGGGGAACCGCCGGGGGCGGGCGGTGTGGCGCCGCTGGTCTGGCCGAACAGTTCGGGCCGCCGCTCCCTCAACTGCTCAGCAGCCGCAGCGACCGCTTCTTCGTCGGCGTCGGGCTGGTCATCGAGCGCCCGGTCGATGAGGAGGACCGCGTCGCTGAGGTCGTCTCCGGTTGCGCCGAGTCCGGCGAGGGCGGCGCGTCGGATGGCGGCGCGTTCCCTGGCAGTAGCCTGCGCCTCGCGTGCCTCGGCGGCCCGCGCCTTCTCCTCGGCGGCCTGCTCCCTGCGTTCGATCTCCGTGAGCGCGGCCTGCTCAGCATCACGCTTGGTGGCGACGAACTCAGTCAGCGCCTCAGGGTTGTCGAAGCCGAGATCGCCGAGCAGCTTCTTCACGGCGGCACGTCCGCCCTGCGTCTTCTCTCGGGCCAGCAGCCGCGACAGGTCCTCCTGGGTAACGGTGCCACCGCCGTCGCCTTCTGGCTTGTTGGAGTCGTCCTCCGGCGAAGCACCGAGGATCGGAAAGATCGGGCGCCCGTCACGGCGGAGCCCTACCGGCGCGAGCGGGTCGGGGAGCGAGTGGCGCGTCATGCGTGAACCATCCAGGTCTCCAGCGCCCCCACGCCGAAGATCAGTTTAGCCATCCTCGCCAACGGGCCGTTTCCTCATGGGGCCGTATCGAACGCGATGGAGCACGTCAGTCCGGTCTGTCCACCAGATCCTCAAACTGGGGGCAGTCCACCGCGTGCCACTCGAGCACGAAGACGTCTGTGCCGCCTTGTACCACTTCTGCATGCCACGGCAGGCAGCCTGTGCAGGGCCAGATCTCGTAGGGCGTACCGCCGTCGCTCCGTGCCTGGAGGTCAACCGATCCAACTGGGACCGAGTACGTAACGTTCTCGCGCGGGCTCGACTCATCGGCCATGCCCCAAGTATGTGTTGATCCACCCCACCACGGGGCCGAGTTCACTTCACGAGCCCTCGCCGTTCGTCAGCCAGGGCGCGCGGTCTTGCGTAGGCTCTGGTCATGGGAGCGGGCATTCAGCGTGAAGACTTGGCTCGTGCAGAAGAGACCATTCGCGACTTCACAGACGCGGAACTGGCTGTCTCGGAGGCTCAACGGCGGCTGGAGGGCTCGAAACGGCTAGTGCTGGAGCGGGTCGCTGAACTTCGCGTCCTGGCAGCGGCCGTTCATGACCCAAACCTGGTCGGGGTATTGCGGCACGTCTACTGGCAGCAACGCGGCATCAGTGCGAAGTCGTTGGCTGAGGCCGCCGGCTTGTCGCTCCAAGAAATGCTTGCAGTCATCGGCCCCTGCCCATCTGGTGTTCCATGCTCTGCCTGCGGCATTGACCTTCTGCGAACAAGTCGCTCTTGGGCTCCCAGCCGATACGGCCCCCCGCTGTGCAAGCTGTGTGAGACACGTCAGCGTGAGGTGAATTCGCGCGAACGACACGTTAAGGAACTCCAGGCCCGCTTCATCGGCGGAGCGCCCGTCCAAGCCACGGCTCAGGAATGGCAAGCAGCCGCCACCATCGTGCTCGCCTACCCCCCGTTGTCCCAAGGCTCGGAGCCAGGAAGCGAGGAAGATCGCAAGGAGGGCATCTGGCTCAGCTGGGAGAACGCCAGGAAGGTTCGAGACCAGTTGATCAGTGCAGCTTCCACGGAGAATGTTCCTTTCGACATCCCTGCCGCATCCGCCCGGATGCTAATTGAGTCTGCCTTCAAAATGGCCGGATGGGATACGGCCCGCACCCGCGATCTTCTGGATCCCATCACAGCCGAGACAGCCCATGCCCTGCTGACGCGCCTCAATCGAAGTCTTCAAGCCGTCGTAGCAGCAGCACAACAGCGCGTGACGCAGATCTACCCGGACACCTACGAACCGAATGATCAGGAGATCCGGTCGCTCTGGAATGACGGTCCGACCTGGTGGGATCACCTGCACCAAAGGACTTAGCTTTCCGTACCCGTCCGACGGTGTGCGGCCCCGCTCCCCCGGAAACCGAACACATGACGCATGGCATTGCATCACCCCTTCTCGGTATAGCGCCCCGCAGTCACGGGTGCGGAGGGGCTCGGGTTGACCGGCGGGTTCCTGCCCTGCGCGAGACACTGGTGCTGTGGGCGAGCCACTGTCGCGGTGCTTCGGATAGGCGTGCGTCTCGGCTGACAGTGCCGCGGCCGTAAGGAGCTGTGACCATGTCCGACTTCCCAGGCGCTCATAGTCAACGCCAGTCGGCAGCTGAGCCCAAGGAGCGCAGCACAGCGGTGCTCGATGTGCGGGGCCTGAACTGGGCGTCGCAGCAGAGCACCGTCGAATCGGTGCTCGGTCGTCGGCCTGGCGTACTGGACGTCGAGGTGAACCCCGTCGCGCAGGCGGCCACCGTCGTCTTCGATCCACGCCGGACGTCGCTGGCCGAGCTGCGGCGATGGGTGACCGACTGCGGCTACCACTGCGCGGGGCAGGTAGTGCCATCCCATATCTGCGACCCCATGATCGAGCCCGATCCGCCAGGGCACCCCACGGGCGGCCCGGCGGCGACTGCTGAGCCCGCGGCTCCTCAGCCGACCGAGCCGCAGCCGGTCGAAGCACCTGCGGCCCCAGAGGACCTGCGCTCTCCGGACGAGATGATGGGCCACGGCGGCCACGCCGGTACGTCGATGGAAGCCATGGTCGCCGATATGCGCAACCGCTTCCTCGTGGCTGCGCTCTTCTCCGTTCCGATTGTGATCTGGTCGCCGATCGGGGAGGAGGTTTTCGGTCTTGAAGCGCCGGTGCCCTTCGGGCTACGGCAGGACGTGTGGGCGCTGCTGCTGAGCCTTCCGGTGATCTTCTATTCGTGCGCGATCTTCTTCAGTGGTGCAGTGCGGGCCCTGCGCGCCCGGACGCTCGACATGATGGTGCTCGTCGCCGTCGCGGTCGGCGCCGGATGGCTGTACTCCCTGGTCATCACGCTGAGCGGGGGCGGCGACGTCTTCTACGAGGCCGCCACGGTGCTGGCGTCATTCGTGCTGCTTGGTCACTGGTTCGAGATGCGAGCCCGGGGCGGCGCCAACGACGCGATCCGCACCCTGCTCGACCTCGCCCCGCCACGCGCAGTGGTCTTGCGCGACGGAGAGCCGGTCGATGTACCGAGCTCGGACGTCGCCGTCGGGGATCTACTGCTCGTTCGCCCCGGCACCAAGATCGCCGCAGACGGTGTCGTGGAGGAGGGAGAGAGCGAAGTCGACGAGTCAACGGTAACCGGCGAGAGCCTGCCGGTGCACAAGTCCCCTGGCTCACCGGTGGTCGGAGCCACGCTGAACGCGAACGGCACGCTCCGGGTCCGCACTACCCGGGTCGGCTCCGACACGGCACTCGCTCAGATCGTCAAGCTGGTCCAGGAGGCGCAGAACTCCAAGGCGCCGGGCCAGCGACTGGCCGACCGGGCCGCCTTCTGGCTGGTCCTCGTCGCCCTCCTCGGCGGCGCGCTCACCCTGGCCGTGTGGCTGCTCGCCACCGACCGGCCGTTCAGCGCCGCGATGCTGTTCGCCATCACCGTCGTCGTCATCACCTGCCCCGATGCGCTGGGACTCGCCACCCCTACCGCGATCATGGTGGGTACGGGTCTGGGTGCCCGGCGCGGCGTCCTGTTCAAGAACGCGGCCGCCCTGGAGGCATCCGCCGGCATCCAGACCGTCGTCATGGACAAGACCGGCACGCTCACCAAGGGAGAACCCGAGGTGACCGAAGTGGTGGTCGCGCCGGGAGCGGACGAGCGCGAGACGCTGCGCCTGGTGGGCGCCGTGGAACGGGAGTCCGAACATCCATTGGCCGAAGCCATCGTCCGGTATGCGCAGACTCAGGGGTCACCTCCGTCCGCTGCACGCCACTTCGAGAACGTCCCCGGTCACGGAGCCACCGCGGTCGTAGAAGGCCACCGCATCGCGGTTGGCAACCGCCGGCTGGCACTACGCGAAGGAGTCGAACTCGGCCCTCTCACCACCCGGCGTGAGGAGCTTGCCGCAACGGGCCGCACCGTGATCATTGCCGCAGTCGACGGACGAGCGGCGGCGCTGATCGCCATCGCCGACGCACCCCGGGAGACGTCGGCCGCCGCTGTGTCCGAGCTGCACGCCCTCGGCGTTCAGGTCGTCATGCTCACGGGTGACAACAAGGCCACGGCCGAGCGGATCGCCCATCAGCTGGGCATCGACACGGTCATCGCCGAGGTCCTTCCCGGCGACAAGGCGGCCAGGATCGCCGCACTGCAGCAGGAGGGCCGGAAGGTGGCCATGGTCGGGGACGGCGTCAACGACGCGCCTGCTTTGGCCCAGGCCGACCTCGGCATCGCCATCGGGGCCGGGACAGACGTCGCCATCGAGACCGCTGACGTCGTACTCATGCGCTCCGACCCTCTCGACGTGCCGACCGCCCTGCGTATCGGCCGGGGCACCCTGCGCAAAATGCGGCAGAACCTCGGCTGGGCCATCGGTTACAACGCCATCGCCCTGCCCATCGCCGCAGGAGTCTTCGAACCCGCGACCGGACTCGTGCTTCGCCCGGAGATCGCGGCCCTGACCATGTCCGGCTCCAGCATCATTGTGGCCATCAACGCACTCGCTCTGAAGCGCCTCCGGCTCCCGCGGGAAGCGCCAGCCGCCGTTCCCACCTCTGCGCCCGATCTCACGCGATGACTTCGAGAGGTCGGCCCTTACCGCCCGCACCCGGGTTGCCTTTCCAAATTTTGATTCCAGTTTGGGCCGCAGCTACCCGCACTGTCACCTGTACCCGTTGTGGCCGACCCAGTGGGGGCTGATCGGGTCACCAGCCAGGAACCATCCGGCCCCAGCCCACCGCACGACGCAGCGAGACAATGCAAGTAAGGACAGAGCCTCTATCGGATCGAACTCGCACTCGATGAAGCAGGTGAGTGGCGATGATGTTCTGGTTCGACCATGACCTCAGTGGATGGGGCTGGTTTGCGATGTCGCTCAGCATGATCCTTTTCTGGGCGCTGATTATCACTGCGGGCTTCCTGCTCTTCCGAGCCCTGAACAGCGCCCACGAGCACACCCACACCCCCGTCGCGCCCACACCCGAGCAGATTCTCGGTGACCGGCTCGCCCGCGGGGACATCAACGAGGAGGAGTACCGGCGCCGCCTCAACGCCCTGCGTTCCGGCCCTGCCGCCAAACCCTGAACCGCCTGTTTCCTCTGCCTCCAGGCGACGGAGACCCAGCCTTGCGACCGGGACCAGGAGGCTCGCGTGGAGGCCAGATGTGGTCCCCTCGGCAGTGCCCCGAGGACACCGAGGGCAGAGCTACGGCTAGGCTCGGGGGCATGGTCACGGCCTGGACGCCATCCAGCAAGCTTCGTACCGGTCCCTCGGCCGGTCCGCTGCGCGTGCTGTGGCTGATGGTCCTGTTGTGCGGCTTGCTCTACACACACGGCGTGAGCGCCGAAACCGCCGCGAGTCACACGACCACCAGTGCCGGGCCTGCAGCGCACTTCGTGCCAGACCACCACGCGGCGCCGGAGGACGCTCAGACCACGTCGGGTGATGACAAAGGCGGACAGCACTCCCATCCGGCCGGTGAGTGCGTGTCCGGGCAGCCGCAACAGGGGGCCGGCCTGTCGGCTCCTGCTCAGGCTGTGCTCGAACTGCGGTCGTCCTGCCTTCTGACCAGGGTAGGGATCTCCACGCTCCCCGGCGTCCGGTCGGCGCTGCCTCCGCCTCGAAGTACGGCGAACTCGGTCATTCAGCGGATCTAGATTCCGGCGTCCCCCGCGACCGTTGCGGGAAGGCTGCTTCTGCCATTCCCAGCGCAGTCGGCACAGCGCGTGACGCTCCCCTGCACCTGCAGGCGTCCCGCTGTCTTCCCCCTTTTGCCATGCCACGGCGCCGCCACGCCCGCCGACCCGCCAAGGAGCCATGCCCTTGCCCGCGCTTCAGCTCACAGACAGCCCTGCACCCACGACGAACGCCGCCCACGCGGGCGGGCGGGCCGCACTGCGCAGAGCCCGCATCCGCCGGAACCGCCGTATGTCCCTGTCCGCCCGCTACCTCGGCTACGTCGGCTACTTCGTCGGTGCGGGCCTGATCAGCGGAGCGGTGGTCCACCACCCGCTCGACCCCGATCGCTACACGCGGATCGCCTTCTACGGTGCCCTGGTCTTCCTGGCCGCCACCGTCCTCAACGAATTCGTACTGCCCCGCGACCGGCCCGGTTTGCCGCGCATGCTGGTGGTGGTCGCGGCCTCGCTCATGCTGTCCTTCGGTATCGGCATGCTCAGCGGCGGTCTTCAGCACTTCGATGACTTCCCAGAACGCGGCGCCGTCCTCGTCCCGCTCGGCCTGACCGTGTCCTTCATCGCGTACGTCATCAAAGATGCGGACACACCATGGCAGCGGATCTTCAGCCTGGTGGGGTTGAGCGTGCTCATCACCGCCACCGTCGCGTTCTTCGGCCTGCGGCACGTCGCTGCTTCCATGGGCGCGCCTGGGGAAGGCGGCGGCCACAGCCACGGCACCGCCGAAGAACCGGAGCACGAGCAGGAGGCACCGAGCAGTACGTCCGCGGTGCCAGATGCGCCCGCCCCCAGTGCCTCCCCGACGAAGGGGGGCGGCGGTGAAGCCGCCACGGGACATGACGACGGCCACAGCCACTGACAGCACACCGCAAAGGCGGCAGGAAGTCCGGTCCCTGCCGTCCGGGCCCGACGACGGGTACGCCACCATCCCAGGCAGGACCAGGAATATGAAGAACACTCCCAAGCGGCCTCTCGCCGCCACAGCAATCCTCGCGCTGGGGCTCGCTCTAACTGCCTGCTCCAACGACTCCGATAGCAACTCCGCAACCGGCACCACCACCCCGGAACCCTCCGCTGTGGTGCATGGTCATGTGCACGGGCTGGGCATCGACCCTGCCGACAGGCGGCTCTACGTCGCCTCACACGAAGGCATCTTCACCCTGGGAGAGGACGGGGCAGCCCAGCGGGTCGGCACCAGCCAAGACGACTTCATGGGCTTCACCATCGCCAAGGCGAACACCTTCCTGGCCAGCGGACACCCTGCCCACGGCACCAGCGGCCACAGCAACCACGGTTTGATCCAGAGCACCGATTCCGGCAAGACGTGGAAGACCCGCTCCCTCGCCGGCGAAGCCGACTTCCACGCCCTCGACTACGCCCACGGCACCATCTACGGCTACGACAGCACCAACGCCCTGCTACGCGTCAGCAAGGACGGAACGGACTGGGCTGACCGGGCCAACCTCCAAGCCCTGGACATCGCCGTCAGCCCCCAGGACCCGGACACCGTGCTCGCCACCACCGCCGACGGACTTGCCAAGAGCACCGACGGCGGAACAACCTTCGCCCCGGGAAAGCAGCCCATGATGGCCTTCCTGTCATGGGCGACGCCCACGGCGCTGTACGGGATGGACGACTCGGGCGGGCTCAACCGCAGCACCGACGGCGGCGCCACATGGCGTAAGGCGGGCTCGGTGCCGGGCGGCCAGGCGCAGGCGCTCACTGCGGTCGACGACCAGCACATCCTGGCCGCCACCCACACCGGCGTCTACGAGTCGCGGGACGGTGGCAACAACTTCAGCAAGCGGTTCGCAGTCGAGGCAGGAGACGGCCACTGATCATCATGCGCCGGTGAGCGGACCGTCTGGACGGCGTACGGCGAAAGTCGCGTCCGGGCCGCTCACCGTACTCTCGATGGAAGCTACGACAGAACGCAGAACAGACTCCGTGAGCGAGAAGGGGCCAATGGCAGCAAGCAGCACCCGAAACAGCAGCCCGGCAGCAGCCCGGCTGCTGGCGGTATGTGCGCTGCTCACCGGTCTGTTCCTCATGCACGGCAGCCCGGCAGCCGCTGAAGGCTGCCACGGCGATGCTGCGAGTGCCGCGTCCCCGGCAAGCACGGCGGTGGCGCCCGACCACAGCATGAGCACCTCGGCAGCCCCGCTTGCCGGTGACTCCACCAGTCGGGCGGTTCGCGCCGATATGCCGTCCCCTGCCCATCACGCGGTGTGCGTGTCCACTCCCGCCCACGGCCCGGTTCTGCTGCCCGCCCTCGCAGTCTTCGCGTTGGTCGGGACGGCCGCGATGTGGGTGCTGACCGGCCGAACGACTGGCCTGTCCGCTGCTCGCCGGCGGGCGCCGCCGGGTGGCCGTCCTCTGCTGCTTCAGGTGTGCATCGCGCGGACGTGAGCAGGCCGTGCCCGACCCCGAACGGGGATCGGGCCACGCCGTCCTGCTCGCTTCCGCGCCGCTTCGCGGCCGCGGTTTCCCGAAAGAGACCCAACCCTTATGTCTGCACACCCTCGTCCCCTCTCCTCGCGTCGTCGAGCCCTCGTGGCGGTCGGCACAGCCGGCGTGCTCGCTCTGACTCTCGCTGCCTGTGGCGGCTCGGGAGACGACTCCACGCCCGGCATGGACCACGGCGCCAAGGCACACGCATCTCACGCTCCTTCGGCCACGGACGCGGCGGGCCACGACATGGCGGGCATGAAGCACATGGCGTCCGGCGACGGCCTGGCCGCCGAGAAGAACGGCTACCGCCTCAGCTCCACCTCCCCCAGCCTGCCCGCCGGCAAGGCAACCGCCTACCGGTTCGCGATCACCGGCGCTGACGGCAAGCCAGTGACCGAGTTCAGCGTCGAGCAGACGAAGCGGCTGCACTTCTACGCCATCCGCAGCGATCTCACCGGCTTCCAGCACGTCCACCCCACCATGGCTTCCGACGGCACCTGGACCGCACCTCTGACCGCGCTGCAGCCCGGGACCTGGCGCATGTACGCGTCCTTCACCCCGGACAGCGGGCCGGGCAAGGGCGAGGGCTTCGTCCTGAGCACCAGCGCGACCGTTCCCGGCACCGCATCCAGCACGGCCCTTCCGAAGGCGTCCGCCTCCACCACCGTCGACGGCTACACCGTCACCGTTTCCGTTAGGCCCATGGAGGGCATGGCGCGTCCACTCACCGTCACCGTGACCAAGGACGGAAAGCCGGTCACCGACCTGGAGCCCTACCTCGACACCTACGCCCACCTGACGGCCTTCCACGCCGGTGACCAGGCCTTGGCGCACCTTCACCCCGAGACCGAAGTCTTGGGCGGACGGGGCGGGCCCAGCCTGACCTTCCACGCCGAACTGCCCAAGGCAGGCGACTGGCGGCTCTTCCTGCAGTTCCAGACTGCCGGCACGCTCCACACCGCAGCCATCACCATGAACGTCGGCTGATCGCACGCCGGGGGGGGGACGTAACCGTGCTCTCGCCCCCGGCGTGGTCCTCTCGCTCAGGCACCTGCGGGTCTGACGCGGAGCCGGTGCATCGGCCGGGTGACGCCGGAGACGATGTAGGAGACGTGGAACTTCCTGCCGCATCCACATCTGATGTGATCTTCCTCTCATCAGGGGGTGGGGAATCCTCCTGTTGGCAATCTCGCTACCAAGTCCGCCTATGGTCGTGACGCGTGATCTCAGGCAAGGTCCGTCGCGGCCACCACGGGGGAGCGTTGCTGCTGGCAACGGTCTTCGCGCTGGTGCTTGCCGTACTCGCGATGCACGCCCCGACGTCACATCTGCAAGCCCACAGCGGGCACGCCGCCGCGTTGCCGCTCATCGATGCCGGGGACAAGGCTCAGCATGCTGCCCCCGCAGACGCCACCAAAACACCGGACCGCCCGGACGGCGAGTCCCCCTGTGACCACGGCGGAGCCGGAGAGATATGCCTGGCGCTGCTGTGCATCGTCGCCGCCCTGCGTGTGTTCGCCCTCATGCGCGGGGGCTCCAACCGCGTCCTCGACGCGCTCCGCCGATGGGCAGCACCCACGCACCGCTGGATCGGCCGCACTGGCGACCCACCGTGCCTACACCAGCTTTCGATCCTGCGCTGCTGAGAGCTGCACCAGCGTGACGCCGCACCACTGGTGTCGGCGCAGCTTCTGCCTGCTCTCACACAGCAAGATCTGAAAGGCCCATATCCACATGACCACCGTTCTCGAGCCCGAGCGCCACCAGACGCCCCCCTCGAAACATCGCCGCCCCACCTTCGACAAGAAGGCACTCCCGGCTCGCTACAGCGGCCAGATGCTCTACTTCATGGGCGCCGCCCTCATCGCCGGCGCAGTCGTCCACTACCCGATCAATCCGTCGCTGTACACGATCATCTGCGTAGTCGGCGCCTTCGTGTTCCTCCTCGGCACCATCGTCAATGAGTTCGTGCTCGCCGACGAGCGTCCGGCGCTGAGCCAGGCAGTCTCGCTGGTCGCGTTCTCCCTGCTGCTGTCCTTCGGTGTCGGCCTGGTCGGCGGCGGCATCCAGCACTTCGAGCAGTTCCCCGAGCGCAGCGCCTGGATGACCCCCATCGGCCTGCTCATGTCGTACGTCGCGTTCGTCGCCAAGGACTCCAAAGGCCGCTGGCGTCACCTCGTCAGCCCGTTCGCGGCCCTCGTCGTCGTCATCGCGGCCCTCGCCTGGCTGGGCATGACCGCCCTCGCCGGCACCATCAGCTCCGACGGCCACAGTCACGACCACGGCTCCACGACCCAGACCCCCGCAGAGCCGGACCAGGCTCCCGCCAAGCAGGACCCCCCTGCCAAGGCACCCGCCGAGCCGACAGAGGATGGACATACGTCCCATAGCCACTGACCCCCGATCCGGCAGCTCGTAGCGTTCTCGCGGGCCCAAGCGGGACCACGCTGGCCTATGGCTTGCCCTGCCGTCGGCGGCTCGGGTTGCGGCGTGCCCTTGCGGGCATGCCGCATCCCGAGGCGTTCTCCAGCCGGTTCTGCTCCGCCGGTGATCGTCCTCGGCTCGCCGCGGCGGGTGCGGCCCTTGACCCAGGACATGGCCTGGTCAGCTGCCTGGTCTCTTCGGGTGGTCTGTGCTGTGCCGCTTCTTGGCATAGGCGCTTTTGGGTAGTGGTGCTTTCGGCACCCACAGCCACTTTGCGTAACCTTGCCGCCACAAGGGCACCGGACAGCTATTCCGCCACCGCTCCGCCGGTCGCGGTGCAAAGGGGTGCTGGATGTCGATGACGAGCCGGCGCGATCTGCTGGCGAGATCTGCAGGAGCGGTGGCGGTCGCCCTCGTACCCAGCGCCGACGCGGCAAGGGTGAATTCACCACGGGAGGGGCCGGTCACTACAGTCGACGCGCGCGTGGACTGGGAGGCCTTGCGGGCGCAGTTTCGTCTGGAGCCGGGATGGGTGAACCTCGCATTGTTCTACCTGGCCTCGCATCCGAAGGTGGTGCGGGATGCGGTAGATCACCTGAGTGCACAGGTCGATGCCAATCCTCTTGTGGTGCCCACGGGGATGGCGCTGCCCGACGGTCCGACCGGATGGCCCCGGGTACGCCAGGCGCTCGCGGCTTATCTCGGAGGCCGGGCCGAGGACATTGCGATGACGGCGAGCACGAGTATCGGGCTGGGTGTCGTCTACAACGGCGTCGTGACCCGTCCAGGACAAGAGCTTCTGTTGACGGAGCACGACCATATCTCCCATCGCACCGCCGCCCGGTTGGCCGCCGAAAAGCATGGCAACACAGTGCGGCTGGTCTCCTGGTTCGCCGATCCGGCCACCGCGACAGCGGACGGCATCGCAGCGGCAGTTGGCGAGGCGATGCGCCCAAACACCAGAGTCGTGGGGATCACCTGGGTGCAGTCCAGCACGGGGCTTCGGATGCCGGTGCGTGCGGTGGCCGACGTGGTACGCCGGGCCAATGAAGGACGCAGTCCTGCCGACCGGTGCCTGCTGGTCGTCGACGGCGTGCACGGGCTGGCGGCAATCGACGAGGATGCCGCCGGTCTGGGCGCGGACGTGGTGGTTGCCGGAACGCACAAATGGCTGTTCGGCCCCAGGGGAACGGGGCTGGTCTGGGTGGCGCCGGACGTCCTCGACCAGCTGCGGCCCACATTCGTGAGCTTCATCAGTGGCGAGGGAGCAGCGCCCTTGTCGCCCGGCGGTTTTCTGGCGTTCGAGCATGCCTTCGCCCTACCGGTGGCGGTGGCGCTGCATGAGCAGCTGGGCCGAGCACGCGTCGCCACCCGCATCACACAGCTGTCGACCAGGGTGAAACAAGGACTGAGCCGGATCCCCGGGGTCACCGTGCACACTCCTGCCGACCCGGAACTGTCAGCGGGCATCACCTGTTTCAGCGTGGCAGGCCACACCCATCAGCAAGTCGTCAACCACGCCGCCACCAACCGCGTGCGGCTGTCCACCTTGACCTATACCCGGATCGGTACTGCCGTCATCAACACTCCAGCCGAGATTGACACCGCACTGAACACTCTGGCTGACCTCACCCGCTGAAAACCGCCGGGCCAACTATGCCTCTCGACGATCACCGTCACCTAGGGGCAGGGCCAAGACAGGTGAGGCCGAGCTTGACTACCCCATGCCGACGATGATGAAGGGCAGCGACGTTCCGGGCCAGCAGATCATGGGCGATGACCGTGTCGGTCCAGCTACCGCCCTCGACGGAAAGCGAGGAGCGCGACAGAGCGGATGAGAACTCGGCCCAGCCCGCGAGCGCGGTCTGCGGCTCGGGTCGGGTCGGGTCGGGTCGGGTCGGGTCGGGTCGGGTCGGCCAGTCAGGCAGACCAGGTGAACCCGGCCAGTAGTGCAAACAGGCGGAGGACCGCCCCTGCGACACCTCCAGCGGCCAGCCCAGCGGGCCACCCAGGGTTCCGGTCCCAGATGCGCCGCGAACATGCCGAAGATCGCCAGCGCGCGGGCCAGATCCAGGCCGATAGGACGCCCCGGCGACGAGGCCCGGAAAAGGGCGAGTCGTCCGGCGGTGCGGTGGACGACACAGCCGACAGCCCGCGGTGTCATCCGTCCGGCTGTGACGGCTGTCCGGAGGCGTCGGGAACCGCCCCTGTCCAACCGGCTGACCTGGCCCGTCTCGTCCCCGGTACCCCTTGAGCGCGGCACACGTCAGGCGGCCGTCCGACCTCCGCGAACAGAGGTCGTCCTCGGTTCGCGGAGGCCGCCCGTTGAGGGTGCTGGTTCGGTCGCGCCTTCCTTCGTCGGCCGGCTACGGCAATGGAGACCCTGAGGCGGACCCGTACCATGGGCCTCGTGTCCTTTGCCGCGCCGTCGACAGACCACCGCGCCGGGCGCGTATTCGCGCTGCTGGTGATGGTGGTGCTGGCCGGTGTGCTGGGCATGCACGCGCTGGCTCCCGGCGGTGTGCCTACGGCGCAAGCCGTCTCCGGCCACGACATGGTGACCCACCCCACGACGGCTGTCCCTGAGGCGAGCCCTGGGTGCTCGCACACCGACGGCGGAAATCATCTGGATCACGCGGACGCGATGTGCGCGGCGGCCGGAATCGGTTCGCCGTACGCACCCCCCGCACTGCCGGCCGCCGTCGGAGCCGTGCCGACCGCCACTGCGCTGAACGGCCTCGACGAGACGGCCGTGACCGGCCGAGCTCCTCCTGACCTTTCTAAGCTGCAACTTCTGCGGATCTAGAGCGGCCCGCACGGCACCACCTTGCCCAGGACCCTCCCGGGATCGGTGCCGTGCCTGTGCACGCCCTCTACTTCCGTCAATTCCGCGCGCCCTGCCCGGGGTGCGCGTCAAGGAGTTGCTCCAGCATGATCCGCACGAAGCGTTCCCTCATCCGCCGTACAGGCGCCGCTATCGCCGCTGGCGCGGCCGTGCTCGTACTTGCCGCTTGCGGCGGCAACGGCGACAGCCCGGCCAGCGACGAAAGCCGCACCACGTCCCCGTCTGCCGACTCTTCCGCGGCGCAGGAGCAGCATGCTGCTGCCGACGTCGCGTTCGCCAAAGGAATGATCCCGCACCACCGGCAGGCTGTGGAGATGGCGGACCTCGCCACCTCCCGTGCCGAGTCGGCCGAGGTGAAGAAGCTCGCCGCGGACGTCAAGAAAGCCCAGGACCCGGAGATCAAGACACTGTCCGGGTGGCTGACGTCCTGGGGCGAGGAAGTACCGGCCGAGGGCGCTATGGACCACTCCATGCACGGCATGGAAGGGATGATGAGCCTCGACGAGATGAAGCAGCTGGAGCAGGCCTCCGGCAAGGCCTTCGACACCGCGTTCATGGAAATGATGATCAAGCACCACGAAGGTGCCGTGGCCATGGCGAAGACAGAGCAGGCCGAAGGCACCTACGAGCCCGCCAAGAAAATGGCAGGCGCCATCATCACCTCTCAGACCGCAGAGATCACTCAGATGAAGAAGCTGCTCGGCCAGGGCTGACCCGGCACGGGGGCGGGGGCGCGCCCCCCCCCGCCCGGGGGCGGCCCGGCGCCCCCGACCACCCCGGCGCGCCCCCCCGCCCCCCCCGCCCCCCCCACGGCTCCCACCAGCCCGAGGAGCTGCCCCGGC
>NZ_JBHXFA010000020.1:0-12146 GCF_042724175.1 Streptomyces sp. NPDC127084 | reverse complement strand
TGCCCGCGCCCAAAAACACACCCCACACCCCTATAATAAAAAACACTTCCTCTCGGGGCTCGGCCCCGCGCCCCGGGCGGGGGGGGGCGGCGGCCCCCCCCCCCCGCCGCCTTTCTCTCAAGCGTCAGGTGCCTCGGATCAGGCACCAGACCTGTGCGCCATCCCCCTCCGCTGTGACGAAAGAGGGACTCGGGAATACCCCGGGGGGGTATTGAGTTATGGTGCACATGGAGACGTGCAGGCGCGCCGTCTCTGGCAGTACACGGCATCGACAGATGAGGAAGAAGTCATGACATCCCAGACGAGCACCGGTTCCTGCTGTGGCTCTAACGGCTCCTGCGGCTCGGGCGGCACCGTCGACATTCAGTCCTCGGGTGTCGTCGCCGTCTACAAGGTGTCCGGTATGACCTGCGGCCACTGCGAAGGTGCGGTTTCGAAGGAGATCGCTGCCCTCGCCGGGGTCACGTCGGTGAAGGCCGTCGCTGCCACCGGTGAGGTCACGGTCACCTCCACCACCCCTCTCGACGACGCAGCCATCCACGGGGCCGTAGACGAGGCCGGCTACGAGCTCGTCGGCCGAGCCTGAACCACGCCTCCCCCGAACATTCCGCCCGGTCCCGAACCGGAGGTACCGCTCCGCTGATACGGACGCCGTACCTCCGGACTACCCCAGGAGTGACGCACATGACCAGCACGGCCCCCGAGCAAGCGGCGACGCCCGCGACCGAGGTGGAGCTCTCCATCGGTGGCATGACCTGCGCCTCGTGCGCGGCGCGCATCGAGAAGAAGCTCAACCGCATGGACGGCGTCACTGCGACGGTGAACTTCGCGACGGAGAAGGCGAAGGTCTCCTACAGCGACGGTGTCCGGGTCGACGATTTGATCGCCACCGTGGAAGCGACCGGTTACACGGCCGAAGAGCCTGCGCCGCCGATGCGTGAGGCTGCAGGCGAGCCCAGCAGGACGGCCGCACCCGCTCCCGATGCCGAACTCGCCACCTTGCAGCAACGGCTGATTGTCTCGGCGGCCCTGTCTGTGCCGGTCGTACTGATGGCCATGATCCCGGCCCTGCAGTTCGACAACTGGCAGTGGCTGTCCCTGACGCTCGCCGCGCCCGTCGTCGTATGGGGCGCATACCCGTTCCACAAGGCGGCCTGGACGAATGCCCGGCACGGTGCGGCGACGATGGACACCCTGGTGTCCATCGGAACGCTGGCTGCGCTGGGCTGGTCGGTGTGGGCTCTGTTCTTCGGCCACGCGGGCATGACGGGCATGCGCCATGGGTTCGACCTCACCATCTCCCGCACCGACGGATCGTCCTCCATCTATCTGGAGGCTGCGGCGGGCGTGACGGCATTCATCCTTGCCGGGCGCTATCTCGAAGCGAAGTCCAAGCGCAAGGCGGGTGCCGCTCTGCGCGCTCTGATGGAGCTTGGCGCCAAGGACGTCTCGGTGCTCCGCGGCGGCAAGGAAGTCCGCATACCTGTTGGCGAGCTTGCGGTCGGTGACCGCTTCGTCGTTCGCCCTGGCGAGAAGATCGCCACCGACGGAACGGTCGTCGAGGGCACCTCGGCCATTGACGCCTCCATGCTGACCGGCGAATCCGTTCCGGTGGACGTCACCGTGGGCGACGCCGTCACCGGCGCCACCGTCAACGCGGCGGGACGCCTGATCGTGGAGGCGACCAGGGTCGGCACCGACACCCAGCTCGCGCGCATGGCCAAGCTCGTGGAGGACGCCCAGAACGGCAAGGCCGACGTGCAGCGGCTCGCGGACCGCATATCCGCCGTCTTCGTTCCCGTAGTGATCGTCATCGCGACGGGCACGCTGCTCACTTGGTTGTTCGTCACAGGGAACGCCACTGCCGCCTTCACGGCCGCCGTCGCCGTGCTGATCATTGCCTGCCCCTGCGCCCTCGGCCTTGCCACCCCGACCGCCTTGATGGTGGGCACCGGTCGGGGCGCCCAGCTCGGCATCCTGATCAAGGGTCCAGAGGTCCTGGAGTCCACCCGCCGCGTCGACACCGTTGTCCTGGACAAGACCGGGACCGTCACCACCGGCCGCATGCAACTGCACGACGTCATCGCAGCGCCAGGCGTGGACGATGACGAACTGCTCCGGCTGGCAGGCTCACTGGAACACGCCTCCGAGCACCCGGTCGCCCAGGCGATCTCAGCGGGATCCGTCGCCCGCGTCGGCCACCTTCCGGTTCCCGAGAGCTTCCAGAACGTTCCTGGCCTCGGCGTACAGGGCGTCATCGACGGTCACGCCGTGCTTGTCGGCCGCGAGGCGCTCCTTCGGGAGTGGGTCATCGAGCTTCCCGACCAACTCGCCAGGGCGAAGGCCGCCGCTGAAGCCGAGGGACGCACGGCCGTTGCCGTCGCGTGGGACGGGAAAGCGCGTGGCGTGCTGACTGTGGCCGACGCGGTCAAGGAAACCAGTGCCGAAGCGGTGGCCCAGCTGCGCCGCCTGGGGCTGAAGCCGGTTCTGCTGACAGGCGACAACAAGGCCGTCGCCGAATCCGTTGCGCGAGCCGTCGGCATCGACGAGGTGATCGCTGAGGTCCTCCCCCAGGACAAGGTCGCCGTCGTCAAGCGGCTGCAGGCCCAGGGGCGGACGGTCGCCATGGTCGGCGACGGCGTCAACGACGCGGCTGCCCTCGCCACGGCGGACCTTGGCCTGGCGATGGGAACGGGCACGGATGCGGCCATCGAGGCCGGCGACTTGACCCTCGTGCGTGGTGACCTGCGTGTGGCCGCCGACGCGATCCGCCTTTCCCGCAGGACACTGACCACCATCAAGGGCAACCTGTTCTGGGCGTTCGGCTACAACGTGGCTGCTCTGCCGCTCGCCGCCGCCGGCATGCTGAACCCCATGATCGCCGGAGCGGCCATGGCGTTCTCCTCTGTTTTCGTCGTCACCAACAGCCTCCGGCTGCGCTCCTTCAAGTAAGCAGCTGAGAACCCGGCTCCCGGTCCGCTGGACCGGGAGCCGTACTCGTCTCTATGCACCCGCTGATCACACAGCCTGTGGCTCCCGCGCGCTCTGCGCACGCTGACGGCGGCGGCCATGCCGGGTCATCCCGCGGGGCTTGAACACCGACAGCCCGGCGGCGGTCAGCAAAGCCACGGCAGCCGCAGCAGCGTCAGCGATCACCTGGATCCGTAGGCCCTCCATCTCACCCCCGGACAGTGCGGCCCGGGCGGCCGCATCGGCCAAGTGACCGACCGGCTGCATGTGCACGAGCAGCACCAGTGTGGCCAGCACCGTGATCAAAAGCTTCGCGATCACCCAGTAGTGCCGGAACAGCCCCCACACGGTCCCTACCCCCTGCAATAGACCACTCAGCAGCGAGGCGAGGGCAAGAGGGACGATCACGGTCCAACCCACCAGGCCCATAGACACATAGGCGCCCCGGATCGTCTGCGGGTTGTCGCTCGCGAGCCCGGCGATGGCAAGGGCGAGGAAGGCGGCCACCGCGCCGAGCCAGCCGAGCGAGAACGTGACGTGGGCGGTCAGTGCGGCCTTGCGCAGCCGTGTGGGGAACGGCCTCACGGCGTATGTCCCGCCATGCCGCCGCCCGCCAAGTGCACGATCACGAACACCGCGACCAGTGCGAGGGCCACAGCCGCCGAGATCTTCACCCACCGAGGCGCGCCCTCGTCGTCGGGCGCCTGGGGGCCAGTTGGTGAATCGGGCACAGCGTCCTCCACGGGTGCGGTCCGGAATGTCGCAGGCTTTTACGAGACACATTGTCTCGTTCGCGGCGAAGTGTATCCAGTCCGGGACGTCCGTATCCTTGAGGGGTGCCGAAGCTGTGGACCGAAACCATCGACGCGCACCGCCACGCCGTGCGGGAAGCCATCCTGGACGCAGCAGCCCAGCTGATCGACGGCGGCGGCCTGCGCGCAGTGACCATGTCCCAGCTCGCCGAACGAGCCGGCATCGGACGCGCCACGCTCTACAAGTACTTCTCGGATGCCGAGGCCGTCCTCATGGCATGGCACGAACGGCAGATCGCCGCCCACCTCGACCTGCTCGCCCAGGCCGCCGACCACCCGGGCACGGCCGCCCAGCGCCTACTTGGCCTTCTGACCGCGTACGCCCGAATGGCCGGGCAGCGCCACGGTGGAGAGCTGGCGGCGATGCTGCACCAGGGCGACCACACCAGCCACGCCGAACAGCATCTCGCCCGCCTGATCACCGACCTCATCGCCGAAGGCGCCCAGGCCCGCGAGCTCCGCGACGATGTGCCGCCCGACGAACTCGCGACCTACTGCCTGCACGCCGCCACCGCCGCCTCCGCCATGGCTGCCAAATCCGCTATCGACCGACTCGTCGGCGTGATTCTGCACGGTCTGCGTCCAGTTCCCTGACCGCGAAACGCCACCGTCAGCCGGGCCAGACGGCCCGGCGGGCGCACTAGGCCACGCAAACGCGCCGCAGACCGGGGCCGTGGGCTAGCCGCCCCCCAACAGGAGGGTGACCAGGCGCCCGACCGTCTCCCGCGTGTCCAGCGGACCATCGGGACTGCGGGTCATCAGCAGATGGTGAACGGTACCGACGAGCGCAAGCGCGGTCGTGGCACTGTCAGTGTCGTGCTCCACGCGTCCGAGCTGCCGCTCCGCCTCCAGATAGACGGTGATCGACTCCTGCATCGCCGAGAATCCCGGCGCCCCCGACTCCAGCGCCTGGCGAGTGTGCAGCGAAGCACCGGGGCGGGTCATGGCCAGACCGACGACCGCCGGGTCCAAGGAGTCCAGCAAGGCGAGCGCGACCTCGGCGAGATTGCCCGCCACTTCATCCTGCCCCACTCGTTCCCTCAGCTCTTCGGCATGCCTTGCGCTGCGCGCGAAGCGGTCCAGGACGAGCTCTGAGATGAACTCGTCCAGGCTGGCGAAGTGTGTGTGAAGGACCCCCTTGGCGCAGCCTGCCTCGGCAGTGACGGCCCTGCTTGTCAGGGCCGCAGCGCCGTCGCGCGCCACCACCCGCTCCGCCGCTGCGAACAGCCGCTCGCGCAGATCGGGAATCGCCACTCCACGCGGTGACATCACGTCTCCTTCCAGGAGCCCATTGCAAGTATGGGCGTTCGCCCATACTGTTTGGGCACCTGCCCATTCTAGTGCCGCCCGTAGACACCGTCCGGCGGCAGGCTTGGAGGCATCGCATGCATCGCGTCGTCAACACCGCTCAGGCGCAGGCGTGGAACGGCTACGAAGGCAGCCAATGGGCCAGCAATCAGGACCGCTGGGACGCTGTCAACGACGGCTTCAACCAGCCGCTCTTGGACGCGGCTGCGATCGGTCACGGGGACAACGTCCTGGACATCGGCTGCGGAGCCGGCCAGACCACCCGGCTGGTCGCGGTCCGGGCCCGTGAAGGCCGGGCCTTGGGCGTGGACCTGTCGGCGCCCATGCTGGAGCGAGCCCGCTCGAGCGCACGGCACGAAGGGCTGTCCAACGTGTCCTTCAAGCAAGGAGACGCCCAGGTCTACCCGTTCGCGTCCGCGGAATTCGACGTGGCCCTCAGCCGCTACGGGGTCCTGTTCTTCGCCGACCCTGTCGCTGCCTTCACCAACATCGGACGCGCACTGCGCCCTGGCGGCCGTGCGGCGTTCATCTGCGCGACCGAACCTGAAGCAAACGAGTGGCTCCATGCCCTGGCAGAGCTGCGCGGCATCCTGCCGGTAGGGGACTTCGGCGAGCCGGGAGCGCCGGGAATGTTTTCGCTCGCTGATCCCGATCGCATCCTGGGGATCCTGTCCGCCGCCGGCTTCGAAGGCGCCAGAGCGCAGCGGGTGGAGGTGGCCGGGAACTGGGGGCGAGACGCCGAGGATGCGGCAGCCTTCCTGCTGAATTCAGGCCCTGGACGCCACATGCTGACCCAGGCCAACGCGGAGCAGCAAGAGCTGGCCCACCGCACCTTGGTCGATGTATTGCGTCCCTGCGAGACGGACGATGCCGTATGGCTGCGCAGTGTCGCCTGGCTGGTCACAGCCAGCCGCCCTGGGGACCGGCGCGCATGAGCGAGAACCGAATCCATGCAGTATCCACAGTGACATCGGGCCGCCTGAATGGCGGGCGGATCCTGGTCGTCGGCGGCTACGGAGCGGTCGGGACCACGGTGACCTCCGCGCTCGGCGACTGGTTTCCCGGCCGGGTCGTGGTCGGAGGGCGCAGCGAGACCAGGGTCAGGCAGCTTGGTGGCGTACGCATCGACGTCTCGGATCCCGCGTCTTTTCGGCGGACGCTGGACGAGCTGGGTGACGTGGCATTGGTGGTGCTGTGCGTCGAGCCGTCCGGTCCCGGCGTAGCGCGGGTATGCCTCGAGCGCGGCATCCATCTGGTCGGCATCGGAGCCACGCAGCGCCTACTCAAGGGCGTGGCGGACCTGCACGACCTCGCGGCCCATCGCGGAGCGACGGCGGTGCTCAGCGTCGGGGTCGCCCCGGGGCTGACCAACCTCCTCGCCCGCCGGGCCCACGAAGCCGTCCAGGGCGCTGAGCGCATCGACCTCACGGTGCTATTGGGGAGTGGTGAGCGCCACGGCCACGACGCGGTCCGCTGGACGGTCGAAGGTCTGGCCGAACCCGCAGCGAGCCACCCGAAGCGAACCCTGCTGCCCGGATACGGGGAGCGCACCGCGCACGCGTTCCCGTTCTCCGACCAGCACACGCTGCCCCATACGCTCGGAGTGGGACAGGTGACCACTCGCCTGTGCTTGGACTCGCGGCTGTTGACCACGGCGCTTTTCGGGCTACGACGCGCAGGGTTGCTGCGTGCCGCCCGTCGGGAGAGTGTGCGGCGAGCTCTGGTGGCCACGTTCAGCCGGGTTCACCTCGGCGGCGACGGATTCGCCGTCCGCGCGGACGCCTGGCGCGGCGACAGCCATGCGGCGTACGTGCTCAGCGGACGTGCACAGAGCCGCGTCACCGGACTGGTCGCGGCGTACGTCACCCGGGAACTGCTCACCAGCGCCCCGCCTGCTGGCGTCCATCACATCGACCAACTGCCCGCCTTGACCTCACTCCCTGAGGCGCTGACGCCCAACGGCGTCTCTCTCCAGCGCCTCTGAGGGCCCGAAAGTCCGGTTGCCGGCACAGCCGTCGGTGCCAGGCTCGGCAGCCAAGCCGTGGAAGCGTCGAGTCCCTAGGCGACACTGCCGTCAGCCACGGGCGCTGGCGCCACGCCGTACGGGCTCACGGATCCGCATCGACCTAACCCCGGACGACGTGCCCCTTGTGTGACGTGGCGCGAACGAATGGGGGTGTCGCCGCCCCACATGAGGGATGAGCTCCATCCAGGGCAGGTCGACCGATATCGTGAAGGGCCTGGTGACCACTTTTGTTCATGATCTGGCAGGAGAGTCGCGATCATGGTGGTTCAGCGCCTATGCCGACAGGTCGAGGTCTACGAGACGGACACTGGGCAGGCTGAGCGCAACCAGCCGCTACACGCCGTCTTCCGTAGGATCTGACATGGAGTCGATCAAAGGGACTCTCGGCCGTTGCGGGCCCGATTCGGGCAGCCCCAAGTAGTCACGGACCACAGCGTTGTCTCCAGTCGCATCGGCAAGTCGGGCGGCAGCGTCGAATGCCCGCTTCTGGATGCGCCCGATCTCTTCCTGAGCGTCATCGATGGGGTATCCGGCGTCCATCAGCATGCGGACGCCGGTCTCCACAGACAGCACACCAGCACCCACACCCTTCACCACCTCGTCCAGGATCGCCGCGCGGTCGGTAGGGGTGTGCGGTCCCCACACGAGACGGGCTGGCAGCGACTCCCCCATGGCCCAGCCTTCAGCGTGTCCAGCCTGATGAAGGCGCTGGACCATACGCAGTAGGACGGCGTACTTGTGGGTCCGGGCAAGGCGCATGGCGGCGATGAGGGTGTCCAGGGGGCCGAGAGCCAGTTGAAGGGCATAGCCGGATGGCAGAGCGGTCGGGTCGAGTGTGCCCAGGCCGGCGGCGGTGAGGCGGGAGTTCGCGGCGATCCGGTCGAGGATGTGGTCGACGCGGGCCCGTAGCTCTGCGAGCTGGGCGGAGGTGTCGAGCACGTCCATGCGCCCGTTGTCGTTGAGCTGCCACACCGTCCCGGCCCGGACCTTGACCGGCAGCGGCTGACCGGTGGCACGGTCGATGGGCAGCCGCGCTCCAGCGAGACCGATGATCGGTGAGCCGGTGGTGGCGGACGCTCCGGAGCTATCAGTGTCGGTCGCGGACAGCTCGTCCAGGCCCTGGAGGACGGTAGCCACGGTCGGCTTGCCCCAGTGTTCGCCGCTGGCCGGGATGGAATTGGTGACGTGGACGAGGGGGATGAAGTCCGCCATCAGATCGAGCCGGTCGAGGACTTCACCGTCAGCCCGGACCCGGTAGGTGGCCTTGTGCAGGGGCAGGTCGTAGAGGATGTCGGCGTACTTGAGGTCGTCCAGCTCCCATTCGGCGTCGGTGAGGTAGCACGTCCACGGGGTCGGCCGACCGGGAGCCCACGGATAGGTGCGGGTGATCGCGCCGGTGTCGTTGTCGAGGGAGTCTCCCCTTCCGAGGACCGGCGAGCCGTCGTCGGCGTAGACGTACTCACGCACCGTGTTGCCGTTCTTCGCGGTGCCGCGTCGGCTCGCGGGGACGATCGGCCCCAGTTCGTAGGTGATGCGGCGGATCCTGGCTTTCAGGCCGCGCCGCTTGTCCTCGGGCAGCTCCCAGGCCAGGTGGACACGCATGGGGAACTCGGCGCCGTCCTGTTCCCCATCCTCCGGCCACTCCGGGAAGTACAGGCCCGGGTCCCACGTGCGCAGCAGAACACGGCCCTTGGCCGGGTCCCAGGCCAGGCTGTAGACCGCGTCGCCCAGCAAAATCGCAGTCCTCTCCGCCTGCTGGACGCGCAGCGGCAGCAGCTCCTTCTCCGCCCAGGCCCTCAGCTTGTCCTGAACGGCCAGCGCCACGGCGGCCTCGCCCGTCGGCTCATCGTCGGCGTGCTCCGCGCCCGCGACCGTGATGGTCTGCTCAGAGCCGAGGAGGTAGCCGAGTGCAGTGTCCACGAGCTTCGAAGCGTCGCCGAGTTCGCGCCGCTCGGTACCGGCTTCGTCGTCCCCCGTGATCGCAGCGACCTGACCGGCCTGGTTGGAGTCGTACGCCGCGAGCAGCCGATAGGCGGCCAGGCGGCGCAGGTCCTCGTCGGGGATCCAGGATGAGGTCAGCTCCGCCCAGGCGTTCCGGCCCGGTCGGCGCGGGTCGGCCATGACCGGCTTGTAGTCCAGCCAGCTCCAGGCGTCGGTAATCAGCTCGCGCAAGCCCACGGTGCCCCTCCAGGCAGTCGGCCCCGCGCCGCAAGATCAGGTTACGGCGTCGGCGTTGCTTCTCCGGCCTCTGCCACTGCCTCGTCGTACCCGGGCATACCTGGCGCCGGGAAGGAGGAACATGCGGACAGGAAGCCGCCGCGGTCGCCTGCGCTCTGCTCGCGCTCGCCGAGCTGGTCCCAGCGGTCCGCGCATTCCTTCTCGCTCGGGCTGGAGTAGGCGGGCGCTGCACCGTCGGCGATCTTCTGACGCTGCATGGCCAGCCCTTCGCTGCGCCCGAGCCGGTACGTCTCACGGACACGGTCGAGGTGAGCAGCGCGCTGCTCCCCGACTGTGGGCTTCTCCGCACCGGACGAACAGCCCGCGATGCATGCCGCTGCCAGGACAGCCGTGCACAAGGCTGTGGACCAACTCCCCCTGATCCTCATGATCGTGAGGCTAGCAGCGGTCCGGGGCTCCCTGACGAGCTGGGCCGTTTCCTCATGGGGCCGTTTCCAGACGCAGGCGACTGGGCTGTCAGCGGCGGCCGTCGAACCGGTCGTCGTCAATGGCCGTTGGCAGCGTGTCGAGTTGATCGGGGTCGGCCAGTTCGGTCAGTCCGTGTACGCAGGCGTCCATACGGTCCGGGGAGTCCATTCCTTCGACCCAGGTGACCATCTGGTCCTCCAGCTCGGTGTACTCGCCGACGTGGTGAACGAGCTGCTGTTCGTAGAGCTGGGCCACCGGTGCCGCACGCAGGCGCTTGCCCACCTTGGCGGTGACCTCCAGGATCATGGGCATGAGCAGGCCCTTGGTGACGCCCTCGCGGCGTAGCTGCTCCCATGCCTGGGTGACGATCTGCCTCGCCATGTCGCCGCCGTAGTTCTTCTCCACCACGATGGCGTCGGCCTTGAGTTCGAGGGCGAGGCGGCAGGCTGCAAGGCCCCAGTCGTTCGCACCCATGGAGCCGGATCGGTCGGCGAGGACGTAGAGCTGACGGTCGAAGTCCCGGCCGACACCGATGACGCCGGTCTCGTCGCCGACGGTGGACTCTCCGCCGGCGGGGTCGACGGCCACGACGATGCGCGCCAGGTCGATGCCGGAGAACTGGACGGCGTTGATGCGGGCGGTGTCGATCCACTCGCGCTTCCACACGCCTCCCTCGGGTGGACGTGGCTTCTGCATGTAGAGGGCGCCCCAGACTCGTTCGCCGACGCGTTTGCGTGTGCGGGCGTGGTGGGCGGCGTCGAATCGTTCAGGCCACAGGGGTTCGCCGAGGGTCCGGCCGAGCGGATCGTCTGCGCTGTCGGCGAGGGCGGGCAGGTCGATGACGCGCCACGCGTCGCGCTCGGTGGCGAGGATGCGTCCGGCGAGATCGTCTTCGTGCCAGCGGGTCTGGATCAGGCAGATGGCGCCGGTCGGTTCGAGTCGGGTCTGTATGACGGAGGTCCACCAGTCCCAGGCGCGCTTGCGCATGGTTGGCGAGTCCGCGTCGGCCATGTCCTTGACCGGGTCGTCCACTATGGCGATGTGGGCGCCGCGTCCGGTGAGGCCGCCTCCGATGCCCGCAGCGAGGAGCCCGCCTTCGCCGCCGACGATGTCGAAGCGGTTGGCGGCCTTGCTGCCGGGCGCGAGCTGGATGCCGAGGTCGTCGCCCCACGTGTAGATGGCGTCCCGGATCCACCGGCCGTGGTCGTCAGCCAGGTCGGCGGAGTAGCTGGCGATCATCATGCGATGGCCGGGGTTGCGCCGGAGGTACCAGAGGGGTGCCCAGCGCGAGGCGCGTCGGCTCTTTCCGTGCCGCGGGGGCATGGTGAGCATGACGCGGTCGCACCGGCCCTCGGCCATGTCGATGAACGCTTGGTCGATCAGGGCCAGGTGCGGCGCCTGCATCTCCCGTCCGCCGGTGAGCACTGCGGCGAGGGCTCCCGGCGAGCGGTCCATGGCCAACTGCCGTTCCGCGCGGGCCAGCTCGGCTCGGAGCGCCGGGGACGCGGTTCGAGCGATGGCGCGGCGGTGGGCAGGCGGGAGCGTCTTGTAGTGAGCGATGACGCTCTCGTTGTCGCGGGACCTCACTCGGCGTCCGGGTCGGTGAGGGCTATCAGCGCGTCGAGTTCGTCGGCGGTGACGTTCTCGATCTGCACCGGCCCGCCGTCGGGGCCGGACAGCTCCGTGCGCACGGGCATGTCGAGGCCGAGCAGGCGGGCGCGCCGTTCCATGATGCGGAGGGTGCGGTCGATCGCCGTGAGGTCCTGGTCCCGAACCGCCTTCTTGTATGCCACGAAGAACAGCCGGTCGAGCCGATCGGCCTCCAGCGCGCGCAGCTCGTCAACGTCGTCGCTCAGCTCGGCGCGCCGGTCGGCGAGGGCGGTGCGGACGTCGCGGCAGGCAGCGTGGATAAGGGCTTCGTCGGTGGGCGGGTCTTGGTGCTTGCGGTACCGCTCGATGCCGTACCCCTGGGGGTAGGCGATGCCGTCGGAGTTGGCGGCGGGGTCGGCGGCGAGCTTGCGGGCGATCGTGAGCCAGTCCACGCCGGCGAGGCGTAGGTCGATGGCGTCCGAGCGGCGGCGCGCGATGGCCGCACGCGCGGCTTTGTCGGGGCGTCCCACGGCGGGGGTCCTCCACAGCTCGGGTGCGCCCCCGCGCCCGTAGCCATGATCGCACTGTTCGACAGAGCCGCCTTCTCTGGTGCGTGCTTCTTTCACCGTTCTCGGGACAGCACCACCGGGGTCCGCTACCGTGTCGATCGGAAGTTTGGGATATGCGGAAGGCCAGTGGATCTGGCCTTCCGCATAAACCGGGGACGTATAAAAAACAGCGAGCCCCCGAGACTGACTCACAGCGGGGGTGGGGGGGTGGGGGGGGGTTTGGGG